>NZ_BAAKGN010000057.1:0-19012 GCF_059704265.1 Secundilactobacillus sp. MJ173 | reverse complement strand
TGGGAATAGCGTTTTTTGGAACTCATTCAGTTCTTAAAAGGTCAATTTATCTAAAAATGGCTTGATGTTTATTGGCTGATCATTAGGCTTTTGTTGCACGACCACTTTCAACTTTGCATGATTGGTTAAATAACGCAATGCTTCGGCTTCATTTTTGTCTACAGCCACACTATCCAGCAGCATTTTCATGCCATCTTGATAAGCAAGTATCCCTAGGTTAATACCAATCTCACTCAAATCAATACCACCCTTTACCAGCTTCGCCATATCTTTGGCGGTTTCTGTCAGTAGTATCGGCCGGAAACCGTTAAATCGCGAATCCTGATAAATGGCTAACATCTTTTTTAAAGTGAGCACATTAGCTTCAATCCCTGCTGGCGCAGACTGCAAAATCAGCGTCTGTCGTAAATGATTTTGAGCCACCCGGTTTGAAACAACTAAAATTCGATTAGTCGCGGTGGCCTTCACCCAGTCGCTTGCAACTTGACTAGGTAACAGCCGACTACCAATACGTGCAAACTTGATATCCATTGTCATAGTGTTTAAGCCCCTTTGTGACCTGTTTCCGGTTCAAAACACCGAATACCCTTCTGACCGCTTTTTTCCAGATGGTCAACTACTTTATCTAACGGTTGATCCCGAATGGTAAAAGCATCCATCACGATTGGTAAGTTAACCCCCGTGATCATCGCCATCTGTTCAGGTTGCCGACTCACAAATTGAGAGGCAACCGTAAACGGCGAACCACCCCATAAATCAACTAGAAATAACACGGCATCGGCCGAATCAAATTTACTTAGTGCGGTTTGAAATTTGATGATCAAATCATCTGACGTTTCCTGTTCCTCAAAAGTCACGGTCGCAACGTTAGTCTGTTTCCCAAAAATCATCGTTGCAGACTGTAAAAGTCCCTTGGCAAAATTACCGTGGCTAGCAATCACAATGGCAATCACGACATTGCCTCCTCATCATTAAACAAAAAAATTAATTCCTACATCCATAACTTACTGCAGTTGGTCTAATCATAGCACACTGACCCAATTCATGCCCTGATGCATTTACAAATTAGTGCGCCAAGGCGAGTAGTTCCTCAGGAGTAGTAAACGTATAATCGGCACCATCGACAGTTGATGTCTGACCATCTCCCCAGGCCACTAAACCAAATTTGATTCCAGCGGCATGAGCAGCTTGACCATCAAACTTAGTATCGCCAATATAAATGGTTTCTTCAGGCTTGGCATTCAGTCGATCCATGGCCACTAAAATCGGATCTGGCGCTGGTTTGCCCCTTTTAGCATCTTCAAAGAAAACAAACTGGCTAAAATATTTGTCTAAACCAAGTGGCGTAACGTCCCGCTTAAACTCAAATGTCTGCTTGGAAGTCATAATTGCCAGTTGCGTTGTGGGCTGTGCTTTCAAATCTGCCAACATTTTCTCAATACCGTCATAGACGTGAACTAGCGGTTGAAACTCAGGAATGGCCTGGGCCCATTCGTTCAGGATTGGCTGAATCAAGTCTGCGGGCACTTTAAGGTGTTTTAAAGCATCAAGGCTAGTAATTCCAAACGTCTGTGCTAACTCACTGTACGGATGCTTAATTTGGTGCTGACGAAGGACCTTGTCTAGTGCTTTCATGTACATCGCTTCAGTATCAAGCAAGGTACCATCTACGTCAAAAATAAAGTTTTTCATTACCCAAAACCTCCGAAAAAATTTTCAATCAAAAAAACTCGGAATATTCAACCAAAACTGGTCAAACATTCCGAGTTTACGTATGCGGCCAAGAGGACTCGAACCTCCACCGGGAAAACCCCGACAAGATCCTTAATCTTGCGCGTCTGCCAGTTCCGCCATGGCCGCATCAACAAGAAATAATATACCAGAATTATAACTTGTTTTCAATGGTTATTTGTAAAATAGTTATATTTACTCCGCATTTACCGTTGCGCCTTGACGATCAATATCAAAAATACGCAAGCTTCCACGAACATCCTTATCCATTAATTTCTGGCGTAAAACGATCAGCTGCGGTTCTTTAGCAAAGGTCCCAATCGTTGGCCCAGCACCACTTAGATAAGTACCATAGATGCCAAGCTGATGGGCAGTTTCGCGAATCATAGGTAATTCCGGAACCAGTTTTGTCCGAGCAATTTCATGAAATTGATCACGTTCCATCATGTGACTAACTAATTCCCAATTTTTAGTGGCTAAGCCAGCCACCATCACATTTGCAACACTGCTGCCAATTACTGCCTGTTTACGCGGTAACTGATCGGATAAAACGTTTCGACTATCGGCAGTCAATAACGGCTGGTTTTTGATGAATGCCAGCATCTTTAGCCCCTCTGGCATCGCCAGCTTAACACTGGTTGCACTTTCACCATCAAAATCAGAAATGGTCACATCGCCCAATAAGGCTGGCGCAGCATTGTCTGGATGTCCTTCTATCTTGGCAGCAATCGTCACTTGATCAGCCAACGAAAGATCCATTTTGCCTAATTCGTTCGCAATTTTAACTCCGGCGACCACTGCAGTAGAAGAACTTCCCAATCCCCGAGCCACTGGAATATCAGACATAACCGTCAGTTGATGCGGTTGAAGTTTGGGATTCACCTTCAAAGCAGATTGAACGATTAAATTTTGATCATCCGTTGGTACGTCAGGGCCCAAAGCGTGGTTTACCCGCCATTGTTCGGTTTTTTCTTCCACAATCACTGTGAGGTATAAATGCAGCGCAACCCCAATAGAATCAAATCCTGGTCCTAAATTAGCCGATGTTGCTGGTACTCGAATCACAATTTTACCCATAAACTCATCCTCCAATGCTGACATGGAACGTGTTAACACGCTCTCGGTTTTCATTCACTATTATCAAGGACATCAATTTAAATTTCAATCCTGTTAAACTAATTTTCCTGTAGTTACTGAACGATACTTTTTTGAAAAATCAATTTACCACGACACTTGCCGCAAACAAATTTTTGTGTATTGATCTGCCGTTTTCGTTGGTAGAGCAACCCGCACTTTTCACAGCGATAAACAAGGTATCTAGTGGGTTTACTCTGCCGTGGTTGACGAGGCGCATACCGCAAGCCACCTACAGCTTGTAATAACTGCTTGAATGCTTTAGTACGGTGTTGACCAGATTGACCAGCCATATGCAGATGATAATGGACTAATTCATGTTTGATGACACCTTCTAGCGTAGCTTCACCAAACATCGTCAGCATCCGCGGATTGATATCAATATGATGATCCTGTAAATGATATCTGCCACCCGTTGTTTTAAGACGTTGATTAAAAACGGCTTGATGCCTAAATGGCTTTCCGAATGATTGAAGCGAAATTCGTTCAACTAGCTGTTGCAATTCCTGATCAGTCATCTGGTGCCACCATGCTTAGCTGAATCCGGTGTCGTTGTTCATCAACTTCCAGTACCCAGACAGTTACAATATCTCCCACAGATGCAACGGTTGTTGGATCGCTAACATAGGATTTTGACAGATGTGAAACGTGTACTAAACCATCTTGTTTAACGCCGATATCAACAAAAACACCAAAATCCACCACGTTTCTAACGGTGCCTTCCAACTTCATACCCGGCTTTAAATCACTCATTTGCAAAACGTCGGTCCTTAAAATCGGTGCTGGCATCTCATCACGCCGATCACGTCCTGGCTGCTGTAAGCTTTTTAGAATATCCTGAAGCGTCTCTTTGCCCACACCTAACTGATCACTTAAAGTATTTGCATCACTATTTTCCAGTGCAGAAGCAACCGCTGGCGTACCAACCTGATTTAATTTTAAGCCTAAATGCGTTAACACCCGTTTGGCAATCGGATAACTCTCTGGATGAATATCGGTGTTGTCCAGCACGTTTTTGCCATTAACGATTCTTAAAAAACCAACCGACTGCTCGTAAGCTTTAGGTCCGAGACGTGGCACTTTCTTCAGTTCTGGACGACTGTTAAAACTGCCATTTTCTTCCCGATAAGCTACGATATTGCTTGCCGTTTGCTTTGAAAGTCCTGAAATATGCTCTAATAACTCAATACTAGCGCGATTTAAGTCAACACCAACTTGATTAACAGCTGTTTCAATCACACGTTCAAGTTGCTCGTCTAGGCCGCTTTCAGGAACATCGTGCTGATATTGACCAACACCGATTGATTTAGGGTCAATTTTCACTAATTCAGCCAACGGATCCTGGAGTCGCCGACCGATGCTAACGGCGGAGCGTTCTTCAACATTAAAATCGGGAAATTCTGCCCGAGCGACTGCACTTGCTGAATAAACTGAAGCGCCCGCCTCGTTGACAATCGTATACCTGACATCTCGATCAATCTGTTTAATGGCATCTGCCACAAACTGTTCGGATTCCCGACTTGCAGTACCATTACCAATGGCAATCATATCAACTTGGTAATCATTCAATAATTTAATAAATGCTGGCATTGCTTGCTGCCGTTTCGTAGGTGAAGCAGGTTTATGCGGATAAATGACCTGCTTAGCTAAGTATTTCCCATTGCCATCCATAATAGCCAGTTTACAGCCAGTTCTATACGCCGGATCAAATCCCATAACGACGTGTTTTTTTAGGGGTGCCTGCATCAAAAGGTGATACAGATTATTACCGAACACCTGAATGGCGTGTGCCTGAGCAGTTTCGGTCAATAATCGTCTCAACTCTCGCTCAATGGCTGGGCCAATAAAGCGCTTATAGGCATCTTGATAGGCTGCTTCAACGATGGCAACGGCTGGGCCTTGATGACGACCAATCAACTGAAATTTTAAATAGCGGTCAATAGCTGGTTCATCAACGTTGATCTTAACGGTCAATACACCTGCCTTTTCGCCACGATTGATGGCCAAAGTCTGGTATGGACTCAACTTTTTGATAGTTGATTGAAAATCATAGTAGATTTTATAAACCTGATCTTCATCCTTCTCCTGCCCATTACGCTTTAATTTACTGGTCAGAATACCGTTTCGTTGAGTATAGCGCCGAACCCATTCACGAAATTCAGCTCGCTCACCAATAGCTTCTGCCAGAATCTCATTAACACCTTCCAGTACACTGCTAATATCCGGTACCTGATCGTTAATATACCTCTTTGCCACCGGCTCAATAGGATCGCGTTTAAACTGCAGTACCCACTGCGCCAGTGGATACAAGCCGGCATCCTTGGCGATTGTGGCCTTGGTTCGACGTTTTTGCTTGTAAGGCAGATACAAATCCTCGACCTGCTGCAATTGAGTAGCCGCTTTAATGGCAGCAGACAGTTTAGGAGTTAATTTTTCTTGTTCAGAAATTTGATTCAGTACTTCTTGCTTCCGTTGCTGCAACTTGCTGATGCGATTAGCTTCATCCTGAATCTCTCGAATTTCAACTTCGTCAAGATTTCCCGTCATTTCTTTACGGTAGCGGGCAATAAAAGGTACCGTATTATGATCGTTTAATAAGTCTAACGTCACATCAATTTGGTGACTTTTATAGGCAGGTAATGCCTGTTTAATCAGTTTTAACGTTTCAGTTTCCATTCTTCAACATCCTTACGTGTAGTGTGTTTATTATACCATGCAGGCACTCCTACCTACGTACAAAAATAGAGCAAGCAATCATCTCACTGATGATTACCCGCTCTATTTTCAAACTTTTTTTACATCACCAGTGACATAATACGTTGCGCTGCTGAAGTAATTTTTTCCATCATATTTTCTTGTTCATGCTCAGAATCATTGAAAGCTTCAACGTTGACCTTTTGATCATCAGGATCAATAGCATCAACCATTGCTTGGCAAGCCTGTGCATAGTTCCGATAGGCAGCTACTAGTTGCTTGTGCTTCCCTAGAATCCGAACGGGTACTGAAGCCTGCTGTAATCGATTCAAGTTCTCGGTGTAAGCATCCGTTCCCTTTTGAAAAGTTGCTTTAATCGCCGTTAGTGTTTCCGTACCTAAATCAGCAACTTTTTCATCATCAATTGCTTGGCGCAACTTCTCAAAATCCGGGTTCATTTCCGATCCCGTTTTTTCAGTGTCTTCAATAACTTTACTTAGAGCAGGTAAATAACTTGCCATCGTTTTTGGCTTCATAAAAATTCCTCCTATTTTCCAAACCGTCGCTGTACTACTTTAACGATTTCAACAATCACAATCATCAAGATACCAGCACCAAAGACAATTCCCCACTGCAATCCATTCAACTCAGTCAAATGGAAAATGGTATTAAACCCTGGCACAACAATCGTAACCGCTAATAATAAGAACGCCGTCAAAATCGCCCAGTTCAGAGAACGGTTCTTGAACAAACCAACTTTAAAAATAGAGTCGTGAATCGACTTAGAGTTAAAAGCATGGAACAACTGAATCATTCCTAAAGTCGCAAACGCCATCGTTAGCGCGTCTGCATGAGCTAATTGTGTGCTGGCATGAACCGGGAACTTTATAGAAAGGCCATAGACACCAAGTGTGATCAAGCCTTCTAGTAATCCTTGATAGATGACATTGCCGAATACGCCGCCAGAAAAGAAGTTCGATGACCGTCCCCTTGGCTTGCGCTTCATGATATTAGGTTCTGCTGGTTCCAAACCAAGGGCAATTGCTGGAAAAGTATCCGTCACTAAGTTAATCCATAGAATCTGCACTGGAGCCAAAATTTGCCAACCTAACAAGGTCATTACAAACAGGGTCAGCACTTCGCCAATGTTTGCTGATAAGAGGTACTGCAGCGCTTTTTGAATGTTAGCAAAGACCTTACGTCCCTCTTCTACCGCAACCACAATGGTGGAGAAGTTATCATCTGCCAATACCATGTCACTGGCACCCTTAGAAACTTCCGTACCCGTAATTCCCATACCAACACCAATATCAGCAGCCTTCAATGCTGGTGCATCGTTCACGCCATCACCTGTCATTGCCACCACTTTACCACGCTTTTGCCAAGCATTCACGATTCGCACCTTATGTTCTGGTGCGACTCGTGCGTAGACTGAATACTGGTCTACCGTTTGATTGAACTGATCATCGCTAAGTTTATCCAGTTCGGCACCGGTAATTACTTGATCATCACCTTGAGTTTCAACAAAAATGCCTAACCGCTTTGCAATGGCTGTGGCAGTATCTCGGTGGTCACCAGTAATCATGATTGGCCGAATCCCAGCTTCATGAGCTTCAACAACCGCTTGAGCCACTTCCGGACGTTCAGGATCAATCATGGCGATTAAACCGATGAAAATTAAATGCTGTTCAGCAGTCTCACTGGTTAAATCAGTAGGCACTGCTTCGACATCGTTATAGGCAAAGGCTAAAACCCGTAAAGCCTGAGTTGCCAACTGGTGGTTAGTTGCCATGATCTGTTGTTTATCAGTATCAGTTATATTGCGAACTTTACCGTCCAGCAATATGCGATCAACTCGTTTTAACAACTGATCCGGTGCACCTTTAGTGTACTGTGTCACCTTACCATCCTGATCCTCATTAAACGTTGACATTAATTTCCGTTCAGAATCAAAGGGAATCTCAGCAATTCGTTTATTGCTACTAATAGTTGCAGAAGCTGGCTCATCTTGGTCCAAATAATACTGAATCAAGGCCGTCTCTGTTGGATCGCCCGCAAGGCCGTCATCGGTAAATTTACTATCGTTGTTTAACATCATTGCTAACGACAGTGGGTCCGTTAAATCCACCTTCTGCTGTTTAGCATCCACCAGCTGACCATTTTCATATAACTGTTCAACCGTCATCTTATTTTGGGTCAGGGTACCGGTTTTATCTGATGCAATAATATCTGTACTACCAAGTGTTTCCACGGCAGGTAGTTTACGAATCAGCGCATGCCGCTTTGCCATCCGTTGTGTGCCCAGCGCCAAGGTGATCGTCACAATAGCTGGCATCCCCTCCGGAATCGCTGCTACGGCCAAGGAAATGGCTGTCAGCAGCATATTAACCAGGGTTTCTTCCCCACGTACCATACCAATCACAAAAACCAACACAGCGATTGCCAAAATTAAGATGGTCAACCATTTTCCTAACTGATTCAGGTTTTCTTGTAACGGTGTTTTCGTCTCTTTAGTTTCTTCGATCATGCCAGCAATTTGACCTACTTCGGTCTGCATACCGGTGGCCACAACGATCCCTGTTCCTCGACCAGTCGTGATATTCGCTGTCATGTAGACCATGTTATCACGGTCACCTAACGCCAGATTATCTTCATCCAACACATCACTGGTTTTGTTCACCGGAACGGACTCTCCGGTTAAGGCAGCTTCTTCGACCTTCATCACATTTGCTGTCAATAAGCGAATATCAGCTGGTACAATATCGCCGGCCTCTAGGTGCACGATATCACCGGGAACCAGCTCATCACTTTTGACAGTAATGACTTGTCCGTGACGTTCCACGTGTGCCACTGGCGCAGCCATTTCACGTAACGAATTGATGGCATCTTCCGCTTTTGATTCCTGAAAGACACCAAAAACAGCGTTTAAGATAACGACTGCAAAAATGATCAGTGCATCAGCCACTTCACCAGTTGCTCCGGCGACCAGCGCAGCAACAATCAATACAATGATCATGAAATCTTTAAACTGAGCAATAAATTTTTGCAGAAGTGTAGTTTGCTTTTTGGCAGCTAACTTATTTTCGCCATATTTTTCCCGCCGTTCTTTAACGGCACCTTCTGTAAGTCCTTGTTCTTGTGTCCCTAAATTTGAGAACAACTCATCCGTTGTCTGCTGGTACCAAGGTCTGTCCTTCATCTAAAATCCTCCTGTCATTTATGAAACCTGTTATTTTCGTTATAAGTCTCATCGATTAAGGCCCTCCCGGGAGCTAGTTGCCCCTTGCTGACGGTTTGGCCACAGAAGATTCTGCCGATTACTCCCTCATCGTATCACGCAGTTACAAGTTGTTTATTTCCAAAAAGTATCGAAGACTGTCACAGGTAAGTGACGCTTATGCTGGGTTTTTAAATACCAGCTTTCAATCGTTTCCGCTGCTTTATCCGAAACGGGTTTGCCTTCCAGATAATCATCAATCTCATCATAGTGAACACCTAATGCCACTTCGTCGGGCAATGATGGTCGTTCCTCTTCAAGATCCGCTGTAGGGACCTTAGTATACAGGTGTTTGGGTGCATGAAGTACTTCTAGAAGTTGCTTACCCTGACGCTTGTTTAAGCGCCAGATTGGCGTGATATCAGCAGCACCATCACCAAACTTAGTGTAAAAGCCCGTTACTGCTTCAGCGGCATGGTCAGTGCCCACTACGGCACCCTGATTCGCACCAGCAATGGTAAACTGAGCGATCATCCGTTGACGCGCTTTAATATTACCCTTGTTAAAATCAGAAATTTGCTCCTGATTTGCCTGAACCGCAGCGACTGTTGCATCCGTTGCAGCTTTGATATCGACCCGGTCAACTCGATCAGCTTGCATAAAATCAATCGCATCCATTGCGTCAGACTCATCTGCTTGAGTGCCATATGGCAAACGAACCGCAATAAATTGATAACTGTCATCCTGAGTTTCTTCACGCAGTTCGGTAGCTGCCATTTCTGATAACTTACCAGCTAAAGTTGAATCTTGACCGCCGGAAATGCCTAACACCAACGTCTTTAACCCCGTCTTTTGCAAGTAAGCCTTTAAAAAATCAACGCTGCGCCGAATTTCTGTTTCTGGATCAATTTGCGGTTGTACCTTTAACGCGGAAATAATTTGTTGCTGTAATTCTCTCATCTCTTCATCCTCTTACTTATTATCATAATCAATTTTTTTGACATATTCGTGAACTTTTTTAATTAAATTCATCTTGTTGTCCCATAATTTTTGAGACAGATCAACTGGATACTTTTGTGGGTTTAAATCCCGTTTGTATTCTGGCCAAAGATTTTCCAAACTTTCTGAACAACGACGCTTAATATCAACCAACTCTGGCTGCTGATAAACTAATCGCCCTTTATCGTAAATCGTCTGTAAGATTGGACGGGCATCAAAGTCAGTGACCGTTTTATTGATGTAGGTGTAATTAGGATGGAACATGTACAACTCATCTTGCTGCCGGGGGTCTTCACTAGAAAGTGCAATGTAATCCCCTTCAGACTTACCACTGTCCTTTTTGGTGATCCGCCAGACTTGTTTAGGTCCAGGTGTGGAAACCTTCTCAACATTGTTAGACAGCTTGATCGTATCTTCCATCTTACCGTCTCGCTCAATAGAGACCATTTTGTAAACGGCACCTAGCGCGGGCTGATCAAAGGCAGTGATTAACTTTGTACCAACTCCCCAAACATCGATCTTAGCCCGTTGCATCTTCAGCGACATAATGGTCTTTTCATCTAAGTCGTTAGAGGCATAAATCTTAGCTTCCGGATATCCGGCTTCATCTAATTGTTCGCGCACCCGCTTCGAAAGGTAAGCCATGTCGCCAGAATCAATCCGGACACCTAAGAAATTAATTTTATCTCCCATTTCATTAGCGACTCGAATAGCGCTCGGTACCCCGCTCTTAATAGTATCGTAAGTATCCACTAAGAACACACAGTCTGTGTGTGTCTCTGCATAGGCACGAAAAGCATCGTAATCGTTTCCGTAGGTTTGCACCAGTGAATGCGCATGAGTCCCGCTAAGTGGAATGCCAAATATCTTTCCAGCGCGAACGTTGGATGTGGCATCAAAGCCACCAATGTATGCAGCACGGGTGCCCCAAATTGCGGCGTCAAATTCCTGTGCTCGCCGTGAACCAAATTCCATGATACCGTCGTTACCAGCAACTGAACGAATTCTAGCAGCTTTAGTGGCAATGAGTGTCTGGTAGTTCACAATATTTAATACCGCTGTTTCAATCAGTTGACAATCCGCCAATGGCCCTTCTACTTGCAGCATTGGTTCGTTGCTGTAAACGAGCTCGCCTTCCGCAGCGGAACGAACTGTCCCTTTAAACTTGAAATCAGTTAAATACTGAATTAATTCAGGCGAATAATCAGTTGCTTCTTTTAAGTATTCGATATCTGTTTTTGAAAAGTGTAAATTTTCGATATAATGGATGATGTGTTCCAATCCAGCAAAAACGGCAAAACCGTTTTTAAAAGGCATGTCACGAAAGTAAACTTCGAAAATGGCTTGCTTATTTTGAATTCCTTCCTCAAAATAAGTTTGAATCATGCTTAATTCATACGCATCCGTATGCAACGTTGTGCTATCGTCTGGATACTGCTTTGCCATGGTTGTAACTCCTTTAAGTGTTTGATATTTCTGGTTATGAGAACTATTCTATCATTAATCCGAATTATCGTCAGTTAAACCGAGATGATTTACATTATTTCTAGAATGGATGGTTATTATGTCAAAAGAATTCCCACTAGTCAGTGTTCTCAACGTTCCCTTTATCAATGCGACCCAAGCAGCTTTCTTAACCACAATTGAATCACGTATCGATAAACGTGAAAATACGTTTGTTGTGACGGCTAATCCAGAAATTGTCATGTATGCCAGAAATGATCCTAATTATCAGCAGATTCTAAATAATGCCGACTATATCACTCCGGATGGCATTGGTATCTTAAAGGGAGCTGCTATTCTTGGCACCCCAATGGCTGAACGCATTACTGGCTATGATACGATGCTTGACCTACTACAATGGGGAAATGAGCACCATAAATCAGTGTATTTGATCGGTGCAAAACCTGAAGTTATCACTGATGTAAAAACGGTTGTCACAAACCGCTACCCGAAGCTTGATATCGTAGGTATTCACGACGGCTACTTCGATAATTTCGGCCCCATTGCTCAGGATATTGCCAAAACTCAGCCAGACATGGTATTCCTAGCAGTCGGTTTTCCAAAGCAAGAACAGTTGATTGCCGATTATCGTCATCAGAATAACGGCCTCTGGATGGGTGTTGGGGGTAGTTTTGACGTTCTTAGCGGCCATACTAAGCGAGCACCTAAATTTTTCCAAAATCATCATCTCGAGTGGTTTTACCGGCTGCTCACTGAGCCAACTCGTTTAAAACGTATGATGGTTCTGCCCCGGTACCTTAAAACGGTCAAACAATCTGCCCGAAATAACAAATAGAATCGTGTACGAAAAGAACCTAGGAGTTGATCAACAGATCGCTTCTAGGTTCTTCTTTATTTTTCCAGCACAAATTCGAATCGTTCACCCACGTACTGAGTCCTAACATATTCGAATGGTCGACCGTCTTGTAAATACGAAATTTGACGTAACCGCAAGATAGCATCACCACGCTTGATATCCAAGTATTCTGCAATTCTTTCTGAAGCAGATGAGGCCGAAACCATTTGTTTAGCATGGCCTGGAATTAACCCCTTCTTGGTTTCCAAAGTTCGGTAAAGAGACTCAGAAACCTCTTGCTTGGAGAGTCCTTCCACAATTTCTAATGGAATGGTTGCTACCTCAAAACTGATTGGCACATCATCGCCATAACGGACACGTTCCATTCGTAAAACCTGTGTATCATCCTTAAGCTTTAGCTTCTCACTTTCACTTAATGACGGACTCATCACATGGTAGGAAATAGTCTTACTAGACGGCTTTTTACCTTGGGCAAGCATTAGATCAGTAAATCCAGTGACCCCTGACATTTTTTCTTGTACTTTCTGATTAGCTACGAAAGTACCGGAACCAACAAAGCGCTCCAAAATGCCCTCTTCAACCAACGTTTGAATCGCTTGTCGAAGTGTCATTCGGCTGACATGGAATTGAACGGCTAGCTCACGTTCTGATGGAATACGATCACCAACAGACCACTTGCCGGCCTCAATTGCTTTCTTGATTTCATTATGAATTTGAATATATACAGGTGATCCCATAAAATTTACGACCTTTCTTACCTAACTAATCAGCTTGATCCGCGTTAAATTCGCGGCCATAACTGTAGGTTGTTTGTAAATTAAGTGCGCGATCAAAAATGTTCATGTCGGCATCTAACCCAGGTAAAAGTTTACCTTTTTGAGTTAGACCAAACTCTTCAGCCTGGTTAACAGAGGCCATTTGGACCGCATCTTCAATTGTGCAGCCAGTAAAGGAAATCACGTTGCGAAAAGCATCATCGTAACGCAATACAGAACCAGCTAAGTTACCCGTTTCAAGGCGGGCTTGCTTATCTTTAACAATGACTTTTTGACCGCCAAGTTCGCTAATGCCCTCAGGCATACCTTTAGCACGCATCGAATCAGTCACTAATTCAATGCGATGTGGTCCTTTTTGTTCATAAGCAAGTTTAATCATATCTGGTACGATGTGGAACCCGTCACAAATCAGTTCAGCATACATATTATCTTCAAGCATGGCATGACCAGTAACACCGGGTTCACGATGCTTAAATTCACGCTGGGCGTTATACAAGTGGGTCACATGAGTCGCTCGGCTTGCTAACATTTGTGCCCGTGTGGCGTTACTGTGCCCCACTGAAGGTACAATATGATGAGCTAAACAATAATCTTCAAAGACCCTTGCACCGTCATCTTCAGGTGCATAAGTAATGAGTTTAACTAACCCACCTGAGAGTTCGTTCCAGTGATCTAGGAGAGAAACATCAGGATCCTTGATGTACTTTTCAGGTTGAGCACCTTTATAAATAGCGGCAATGAAAGGTCCTTCAAGATGAACTCCCTTAATGACTGGATTGACCTTAGCTGCTTCTTTAATACCCGTCATCGCGTGAGCAATATTATCGTTGGACTGCGTCATGGTTGTTGGGAAAACGGTTGTGATTCCCTCTTTAACCATGTGATTAACCATTTGGTTGATCTGATCAGCATCACCATCCATGGAATCGAAACCATACCCACCATGAGTGTGGACATCAATAAAACCAGGAACGATTACTTTGCCATTGACAAATTTAACTTCATCTTCTGGTTGTGCACGATAGTCAACCATCTGACCAACAGCCTCAATTGTTTTGTTGAACCGAATATAACCATCCGTAATGACATCTTCACCAGTATAAATTGTCGCGTGTTTCAACACGATACTCATAAACTCTTCCTCCTAATCAACTCTCATCTACTCGATTAAGTTTACGGGTTTATTATATACTGGTATAGACCATTTTGCAAGCCTGTTGTATCGGTGTTTGCAGAAGTCATCTTAACCATAGCAACAACCCTATATAGCATAAAAGACTTATTCAGCGTTATTACGCTCAATAGTGGCATCAATACCCTTAACTACAGCAGTCATAAAACCGGCTTCTTCCATAGCCAGTAAACCTGCCACCGTACTACCGCCTGGTGATGAAACTTGGTCAATAAGCCCAAAGGGATTTTCATCAGAATTCAACACCATCTCTGCAGATCCCATCACAGCCTGTGCAGCAATTTTAGTCGCAGCTGCTTTAGTTAAACCATGCTTGACACCAGCTCGACTTAAACTGTCGATGAAGAAATAGACGTAAGCCGGACTCGAACCAGCTAACGCTGAAAAAGTCGCAAAATCAGTTTCCGGTAAAGTCACCGTACTCCCGATCTGATCAAACAATCCAATTGCTTTTTCCTTTGTTTCACCAGTCAAATTTTCGTTAGCATGAATCGCCGTCATTCCGGCGCCAATGGCAACATTCAAGTTAGGCAATGTCCGCAAAATTGGTAAGTCGTAACCCGCTAATTCTTCCAGCCGTTCTAGTGATAAACCCGCAACGATGGAAATTAGCGTTGTGTTTTTAGGGTCAAGCTGATCGCGAATTTCCTGAACCACTGAAGTGGCAACGTTAGGCGTAACGGCCAACACAACGAAATCGCTATCCTTGGCAACATCAGAGTTACTTGCTTTTGCTACCACACCTGTCTGTTTGGCAACTTTTTCATAAGTTGAAGCATGCGCACTATGAACCAAAATATCTTCTGATGAAAGTTTCGTTTGCTTAAGCAACCCCGTTATAATCGCTTGTGCCATACCGCCGACACCAATGAAGCCTATTTTCATAAGTATCACTCCTAAACGTCTTGATTTTACAGTTAAGATATTAAATACATTATATCAAAGATTACCTTGTGCCACAGTCTTTCTACAATCTAATCATGGCCATCATTCCAATTCACATTCAACAAAAATTTAAAAAAAGCCCACCAGCCAAAAGACTGATGGGAACGTTCAGATAAATAATTGGGCTAGCTGGGTTCGAACCAGCGCATCACGGGATCAAAACCCGTTGCCTTACCACTTGGCTATAGCCCAATAAAGAGATGGATGGGAGTGGATTCGAACCACCGAACCCGAAGGAGCGGATTTACAGTCCGCCGCGTTTAGCCAGACTTCGCTACCCATCCGTAATTAGAAACAAAAACAACATCAATAACTATACAACATAATGTATATCCAGTCAACACAAAATTGGTTGATTGGGCTAGCTGGGTTCGAACCAGCGCATCACGGGATCAAAACCCGTTGCCTTACCACTTGGCTATAGCCCAATAAAGAAATGGATGGGAGTGGATTCGAACCACCGAACCCGAAGGAGCGGATTTACAGTCCGCCGCGTTTAGCCAGACTTCGCTACCCATCCATAATTGATTTGCTACAAATCAACTTAATTATAATAACAAAAATCGGTTAGTCTCGTCAAGCTGGTTTATCGTTATTTCTCATAAAAAAGTGAATTTCATTCATTTCTAATCTATTAAATTAATCACCCGTACTCGTTTTAACCACTCAGACTGAAAATCATCGGTTAACCATTCATGTCTCCTGGCTGTCCCATAGCCCACTGCCTGATTGAAGTAAACAGTCCCGTCGAGTTCCCGTGGCATTGGATGGATATGCATGTGACCAAATAAAACGTATTCTACGCGGTATTTAGTTAGTAACTTCCCAGTGCGGGCGCTACCTAACATAGCGTTAGCCATATTCCAAAAACGATTGTCAGAGGTAATCCGTAAATATTCAATTCGTGGCACAAAGTGAGTCATAAATAACACACGCTTATGCGCTTGCTGTGCCCGTCTTAATTGAGTCTCAATCACCTGCAATTCCTTGGTCATTCTTTCTGGATCGCTTAGAGGCTGTTTAATGGCACCATCAATCCAATAAGCACGCTTCCAGTGTAAAAAATCAGTATCAGGGCGATGCATAACAGCAGAAAACGTATAGTCATACCAGCCATTATTGCCAATAATTCGCCAATCGGTACCCGTCACGTCAAAATATTGACGGTGAAGATAAGTCGTGGCTAGTGGCTTCTGAAGTTCCTCATAGCTAATATCATTCACCATATCATGATTTCCTGCGATAAATCGAATAGTGGTACTAGGTGTCATTTTTTGCAATTCTTCAGCAAATGCCAACGAACGATTAAAATGGTTAAAAAGATCCCCTGCAATCAAATAGATGCTTATTTGGTTTTCTTTTAGCCAATCACTTTGATGTTTCAGAGCTTGGTCAACATTCACTTTATTAATATCAAGGTGAATATCACTCACCATCGCTACTCTAACCATCGTTTCTCTCCTAACAAAAAAAGTTGTGCTACGAGATTATCGTAACACAACTTTGAAATGACATGTTTATAGAACACCTTCCATTAAGCGTTTAATTGGCTTAATCATAAAGAAGAGAATGATACCAGCAATAATAGATACAATTCCAATAATGCTGAAGTAGGCAATTTCGTTTGAAGGTGTGTAGAACTTAACGATTTGTGAGTTGACAGCTTGCCCAGCTGAATCAGCTAGGAACCACATACTCATCATTGACGACTGGAATGCTCTTGGCGCCAACTTAGTTGTTACTGACAATCCAATTGGTGAAATTAATAATTCACCAATTTCCACGATTGCCCAGCTACCAACGAGCCACAATGGACTGATTAAAGAATGAGCCCCGAACATTGACACTGGAATAACTAACAATAAATATGATAAACCAGTGACTAACATCCCCATTGAAAACTTGCTTGGCGATGAAGGCTGCTTCTTACCTAATTTTGTCCACATTGTGGCAAAAATCGGTGTGTAAATCAAAATAAATAATGGATTCAATGATTGATAGTTAGCTGGATTGATATGAATGACCCAGTTAAAGAGATGAACCGTGTTGTTAGTTTGATCCTGTGCAAACAGAGCTAAAACAACAGAACCTTGTTCCTCAATTGCCCAGAAAATAGCAGCGGCAATGAACAGTGGTACGTACGCCCAAACACGAGACCGCTCCTGTTTCGTAACTTTCTTACTAGTCAACATCACTGCAAAATAAGCGACTGGCGTTAATACCGCGATGATACTTAACAGAGTGATGAAGTTAGCAATATTAAATGCACCGAAAACGTACATGATCAACAATACTAAAATAAAGGCGATTGCAGCCAAAGTGACGCGGAATGATAATTTCTTAGCGTCACCGGGCTCCAGCGGATCATCTGGGTACAGTGAATCTGCACTCAAATATTTTTTACCACCAAAGTAGTAGGAAACTAATCCAAAGAACATCCCGATAGCTGCCAGTGAGAAACCAACATGGAAGTTAAATGCTGTCCACATAGCTGGCACGACGATTGGCGCGATCAAGGATCCTAAATTGATCCCGAAAACAAAAATCGTGAAGCCAGAATCACGACGAGTATCTTCTGGTGAATATAACGTACCAACCATTTCGGAAACGTTTGGTTTCAGTAAACCAGTACCAATAGTGATAAAGCAAATCGAAATAAATAACGCGATTTTACCAGCTGGTAATGATAAACAAATATGACCAAACATGATCAAAACACCACCGTAAAACACGGTCTTACGGCTACCCCAGATACGGTCACTTAAAAAGCCACCAAGTACTGAAGATAAGTAAACTAACGACCCGTAAATCGACATGATAGAGGCAGCAAGCCCCTTGTCCATGCCGAGGCCACCCTTTGCAATTGAGAAATACATATAGTAAATCAGAATTGCTTTCATACCATAGTAACTGAACCGTTCCCACATTTCAGTCATGAATAACGTAGATAATCCACGTGGCTGACCGAAAAATGAGCGGTCTAATTGCTTGTTTCCTTGGTTATCCAATTAAAGCCCCTCCAGACATCTCTCACTCGAGCAATACCATTTATTTACCGGAGTGATGATTAAAGGAGCGGGAACCCCGCTCCTCATAGTATTCTAATTGAAACATATAGGATATTATACGCCAGAAAAGGATTCAACGCAATGACATTTAAGGTATAAAGCACTAGCTAGCATTGATTTTGCGAGAAATGTGTCTAATAAAAAAAGTTCATTTTTATACCTTATTTATGATTTATCTTTAACCAATAACTTTATTTTTATCTAATTCTGCCATCGCAAATTTAACCAAGCTTTCACCATTAACCCAAGCATAGATGTCATCAGGAATCTTTTTCAATCGTGGGTTAACGTTCTTCAATGCCGCATAATCACATCCAACTTGTGGTGCAACAAGTACCAAATCTGCCGTGTTTAAATCACCGTTTTTAGCAGCCGCAATACTTGTCGCTTCAAACGTAATATCAGCATGGTAGGCCTCGGTAGATCGCTGCGCAGTCTCTTGCAATAATTGACTCGTAATGCCACTAGCACACACAATTAGTACACTTGTCATAATGATTTACCTCCAAATTTTGCGTTATGTATTAGCGCGTTCATTGTGTATAGGTTACCACCAAATAATGTATACCACAAGTAAATTTATTATTGTTTTCCTTTTGATTTAGCCATTTTAACATCTATACCAATTGTATAAGTTGGCTTTTTATGGTTATTTTGCTTTTCCTGATAGCTTTATTTTGCTGATAATGTGCTAACCAGGTCTAAAGCCAAATAAAAAAGCACCAACGCGTCCGCGTCAGTGCTTTCTCTCAGTTGAATAGATGCCGGCTGAGGAATTCGAATCCCCGACCCTCGGTTTACGATACCGATGCTCTACCAACTGAGCTAAGCCGGCATTACTAAAAACTAAATTGTGACTCCGGCAGGCGGGCTCGAACCGTCGACATCTTGATTAACAGTCAAGCGCTCTACCAACTGAGCTATGCCGGAATAATA
>NZ_BAAKGN010000056.1:0-39461 GCF_059704265.1 Secundilactobacillus sp. MJ173 | reverse complement strand
TATGAATGATGTTGACAGAAAAACTAGCATTAGAGACCTCCTTATTATATATAGTAAAGGATACTAAACGAAATAGATTAAGGTAGATTACAAATTTAATCCGAATTATTTGCAATTTAAAACGTAGTCTCCAATATTGTATTTAGTATGCCTCATAGGAATGCACTCTGATTTATGTGGCCCCCTTCAAATTGGAATTTGTAATCTAACATAAACGGCTTATTAATCACGCCTAACCGGCTCTTCAGGTTGTTTTTCAGGGTATATTTTTTCTGGATTTATTTGGGGAGTTTCAGGTGGAGTCTTTACTGGAAATCTTTGTGGTAATTGCTTTTTAGGCTTTTCTATTGGTATATGAGGAGTAATTTTGTTTGGGTGTTTTTCCAAAAGTGATATCATTAGCTATGCCTCCTTAAATTCTTCTTGAATGGAGTGTCGTCTTTTAAATCAGAGCGATGTTGATACCATTTTTCCGCTTGTTCCGTAGCAATTGAAATGGCCCGCTTATCGTCATAATTTTTTTCTTTAAGCGCATTTGCGATCTCAATAGCTTTTTTTCGAACCACTTTTTTCAAATTTTTCATTGATGGTGGGTAATTTTGTTCATTCCAAGGCATTTCAATAACCTCCATTCATATGATTTTAGATATGGAAAAGAGTATATAGATTATTTGTTATATATTAAATAAGATTACAGCATGTTGGTAAGCGTTGTCAAAAAAGTTGCTTTAGTTTCAACCGATAGTCACTAGACTCATATTTTAACTAAGAAATAGTATCCATGTAATTTGCCCCAAAAAGGTTTCTAATTATAAATTTCGAACTAGACATTGAATTATGATGATATTTTACGCTCTCATTAAAAGTGGTTAGGAACTTAGTTAGTGCTTCATTAACAGTCGCTGTCGTCCGATCTTTTAACCGGTATGCCCAAAGGAACCGTGATTTGCGATCGATTAAAGTTAATAAAACTGCCTTACTATGCCCACGAGGACCAACGACTGTATTTAGTTCAAAATCGCCGATGCGATTACGTTGATTAATCAGCATGGGACGCTGTTCAATTGATCGCCCCAAAGATTGATCATATTTGGATCGTTGGCGTACGCCATGTTCAGGTAGATCATTCAAGGAGAAACCAATTCTCCCCTGATTTAGCCAATTATAAATAGATTTAGTCGCTAGTTTAAATTCGTGAGCAATCATTCCTGGTGACCAGCTTAGACGTAAATGGTTGAGAATTTTTTGCTTTAACTCATCGCTCAGCTTAGTTTTCCGACCACATCGTGATCGCTTGTATTCGGCATCTGTTTGTGCTAATTCAGCCTGATAAGGTTGACATCGAGATAATTCATAAGAAATTGTTGACGGTGATCGGTTCAGCCGAACGCCCATTTGGATATTGGACAGCCCTAGTTCACAAAAGGTTTCGATTTTAATTCGTTCGGAATAGGTTATACTAGACAAAAGATCAGCTCCTAAAAGATGGGTTTGTGGTAAACACCATTTTAAAGGAAGCTGATCTTTTTTGTCCGAACAGCGTTCGGATTAATTTTACAATCTACCTTTTAATTAAAATCCATTGACTTTGTTTTAGAATGATTCTAAACTGTAATTGGATCATTTTTGTAAGTAGACTCACCTCATTGTTTTTCACCAATCTATTAGGAGGCTATATTTTTTATGTCGAAGACAAAAGTTATTGTTGTTGGTGCATCGCACGGCGGCCATCAGTCAGTTCTGGAACTTACTCACAAATACTCAGACCTAGATATTAAACTATTCGAAGCAGGAGATTTTATTTCTTTCATGTCCTGTGGTATGGAACTATATTTAGAAAACAGCGTAACGAATGTTAATGATGTCCGTAATTTTAAACCTGCAGATCTCGAAAAACTTGGGACAGAAGTATACGCCAATCATGAAGTGACAAAAATAAATCCAGAGAATAAGCAAGTTATCGTAAAAGACTTAAAATCCGGTAAAATACAGAGCTATGACTATGATAAATTAATTTTAAGCTCAGGCGTCACTCCAAACAATTTACCAGTTCCTGGTCATGAACTAAAAAACGTTTATTCAATGCGCGGCAAGGATTGGGCAGAGAAGATCAAAGCAAAATTATCTGACCCAAATGTCAAAAATATTACTGTTATTGGCGCGGGTTACATTGGGATTGAAGCTGCCGAGGCCAGCATCAAAGCTGGCAAAAATGTTACATTAATCGATATGATTAATCGGCCTTTGGGTAACTATCTAGATACTGAATTAACAGATATCTTATCAAAAGAATTGACCAACAAGGGAGTTCAAGTTGTCACTGGTGCTAAGATCGAAAGCTATGAAGGTCTTGAAGCAGTTTCTGCTGTTAAGACAAGCGATGCAGAATATCCGAGTGACTTGATAATTCAAGCTGCTGGAGTAAAGCCTAATACTGATTGGTTAAGGGGAACGGTTGAACTAGATAAGCGCGGGTGGATTAAAACTGACAAAGATTTGAGAACTAATCTGCCTGATGTCTACGCCATAGGTGATGCGGTATTGGCCTATTCAATTCCTGCCCAGAAGGACATGCCGATAGCTTTAGCCACGGTTGCCCGGCGCGAAGCCCGTTATGTAGCGGAACACATCTTTGAGAACACACCATCTATACCATTTTCAGGAGTAGTTGGCTCATCAGCATTAAGTGTTTTCGACTATCACTTTGCCACATCAGGTCTGAATATGACCACAGCCCAAAAGGCCGATATTGAAATTCACACATCCTTTTACAAAGACACTTTGCGTCCAGCTTATGTTCCTATGGAGAAGGGAAATACAGAGGTCTACGTAGAGCTAGATTACAATCCAAACACGCATCAACTATTAGGTGGTGCTGTATTGTCAACTTATGATATCACTGCCCAAGGTAATGTTATTTCATTAGCCATCCAACAAGGATTAAAATTGGAAGATTTGGCCGAAGCTGACTTTTTCTTCCAACCAGGCTTTGACCGACAGTGGAGCCTATTGAATTTAGCAGCCCAACATGCTCTTGGTGAACTTGAGTTTACAAAATAAAAAATTTTAAAGATCACTTACAGCTTGCTGTTTACAATCTATCATGAAACCTTTTACGGATCGGCTGCAAGACATTGCCCAAAGTATGAAGGATAGCAGCCAGCGAATTGAACGGTTGTTTGATTCGCAAACTACCCTACGTGAAGACTTTATTGCTAGTAGAAGTGAGCATAAGGTTATCAACGAACGCCTAGACAATGTTGAAGGCGATGTACGTGAACTCAAAAGTAAATAGTGCTAGGATTAAGTTAATCCTTCAAGATTGACACAACCAAATGACCACTCATCTCATTACGAGGTGGGTGGCCTTTTTTGTGTACATTCTGCTTCATTTAAACGGACAAGTATACGTCTAAAAAGTGAACGTGTCGTCTGAGAGAATAGGAGACTAATCTCCTATTCTCCTTTTTGGTTTATCATTCGAATTATATTTTCACGGTCACGGACATCTACATTTTTCTCTAGATAAATATTTGCCATCTCACGAACGAGATCATACATTTTCACATCTGTTACGTAAGAAATTGTTTTTACTAATTCGTAAACTGGAGGATCAACCTTCAGTGTCTTCCGCTGATAGCTCTTATATTTAGAAGCGTCTAAATCTCTTGAAACGTTAGCTTTTTTTTGAATGGTAACCTGCTGATTATTATTTCGCTTGATCAAAGCCACTGACAGTCATCGCCTTTCCTTTGCTTGTAAGCTTGTTACCAGTTATAAACTGATGAGCATAAGTGAAATTTTCTATATCTCCTGTATTTTCAAAGGACTTGATTCTTAATTCCAGTTCAGAGAATATATCAGCAAATAGTCCCCAAACGCGCTTGTCATGGTAATCTTCAAACTGAATTCCCTGAGCTGCATACCACTCCAATCTCGCATGGTTATTTACAATATTATTGAATACATTGTCTTTTCCAAAATATTCAATTGTTTCTTTTACGATTCTTTGATGAAGCGGACGTTTAGCCTGTAGCAAGACTGGAAGTATTCCGGCAACTTGAAAATGAACTTTATCCCCAAAATCGTCTGCTAATGTTTGAAGATATGTTAAGACAAGACGTTTAGACCCATCGAAAGCAAATTGTTGTGTTTCCTGAATAACGATAATGTAATCAGCACATACCATGGCGTTGTCAACTTTAATATCTGTCGAAGGAGGAACGTCGATAAATATGTAGTCATATCTATCTTTTATTTTGTTTACTAGCTTGCTAAGATAAAAAGTTCGATCACTTATACTGGAAAATTTATTATCAAGGAAATCTCCAAATTTTCTTGTGTCGTAATCGGAGCCAATTAAATCCAAGTTATCAGAAAGAGAAACAATCCCTTTTTCTAAGGAACCATCTTCTATACAGCTCATGAATGATTGATTAAATGTCAAAACTTGAAATGTTTTAGCTAAGAACTGTGTTGCATTTCCCTGCAAATCGGTATCTATAACTAAAACTTTTTTGTTGTAAAATGAAGAGGCAACAACAGCTTCCATGACAGTATCGGTTGTTTTTCCAACGCCGCCCTTTTGCTGAGCGTTTACAATAACATATCCCATTTGGACACCTCACTTATGTATTTAATGCAATAGTACACTTTTACATTAAATAAAACAAATTAAGGAGACTAGTGTACTAGTGTACTAATCCCCTTGTCTCCTTATACACTAAGAGATTAGGAGATAAAAGCATAAAGCTGTTAAATATAGACCTGTTTTTGTATAAAAGGGGCACTAGTACACTAGTCTCCTTGTCTCCTTTTATCCTAGTGTACTAGTCTCCTTTTAAACATTTTGAAAAAGGAGACTTTTACGATTTGCCTTTACAATTGGCATAAAAGCGTCTATTATTAGTTGTGCAATTAAAACAGAACATAAAAAAACACCCACCAACTGGAATTGGTGAGCGCCACACATAAAAGTCATATTGTTTAACGACTATTATAACATGGCCGGTGCGATTTTTAAAGCCCTAGGGGACAAGCTGGGGTCTAAATCCAAGGGGACACGTTTGCCAGTGCGACTTCAATAAGTCTGGCTATACCACAACAAGGTCATCTGTACGGCTGGGTGGTGAATGGTGAGCGCGACCATTAACGGCGCGGGTGGTAAAATGAAGCTTCGGCTTGGTGCCATTGATTAGTTGGTGATCGAACAAAAATAAATACGTATCATCAACGCCTACTAGGGCGTTTTTTAGTAGGCTAAACCGAAAACGTAGGTTTATGATGAGTGGTGGTAGCAATACCGCAATTGTACAGACAAGCGACGGGCGTTAACGACCGACGAACTAAGGGGAAACTTTTAGTTAGCAGAATTGTACTCTGGTTCAGTTATTTCAAATAGCTGTTTCCAGGGAACAATTCTGCGCTCAAAACGTCACTCCCTCTAAACTGAATGGAAAACCGTAACCCGTCAAGACAAATTCCAAAGAAAGTTGGTGGAATTGTTGAAATGTAAGGATTACATTGTTCCCTTGAATCCTGATGAACTTAATAAGAGAATAATCTACCGAAGTTCAGTCAGGATTACGAGTCGGCAAAGGAATCAAGTAAAGAGAGTCTTGCATAGCCAAGGGTATGAAGGAAAGATTGTAGGTATTCGATATACCCGTGTAAATTACAAGTATTCATTCAGAGTATTGGTGAAGTACCAAGGAAATGTGGGTCAGTTTCTAGTTAATACAAAGAATGAGACTATTCGATTTGATGGAATGGTCTAGGAAAAAACTAAGTGAATTTCACAAAGACAGTTTCCCCAATTAAAGCCAATCTAAGACCTAGACCACTTCTTTTTAAGGTGGTTTCACAAACGGAAAATAACGGAATGTGGAAGTATCGGGATAGCTGGGGGTTACTTGGGATAAGCCGCCTTATGTGAAGTAGAAATTGGTATACTAAAAAAGGCTCCCGGTTTAACACTGGAGGCCTTTTTTCTAGGTTACATATTTTGAGGATGAATGTTTTTTATCTTCGTAGCTTTTACTTGGGTGCTGTAACATGACTGCTTAGTTTTTGGTGCCGTACCCCGCAACAAATGCGGCGCTTCATTGGCATTATCTTAAATGCTAAGTACCGAGTTGAGAAAGATCACAAAGATATTGGCGTCATAATCCCACTTGATGATGAAGAACTTAAACCGCTAATGACTAAAGCCTTGAGACGCTACTTTAACGTCCTAAGAAGTAATGAGAAGCACATCAAGAACGTGGAAAATTACCTGTACGGCACCATGCAAAACCTATTTGGTGTTTGGTGGAATAAACAAGCGGCTAGAGAATATGCGGCCAAACACCCCGAAGAAGAAAAGTCGGCCGACAACGATAACAGTGGGTTGTACTACTAGTCCTAAAAGGCTGCAAAATCCTTTATAAGCGGTTTTAAGACTTACTAACATCTTTATGCTTAAGCTAGATTTAAATGGCTTAAACAGAAGAATAGGGGCTTTTAAATGAGTGCCAGAGCTACCCAGCTCAAAAATTCAGCCTTTAGATCAACGCCAAGCTCAAGTGATTTGAGGCCAGGGCTTTATCTATTGATAAGGTACTCAAAAGGTAGTATAATGGTAGTAGCAAAAGACAGGAGATGAGACAATCATGGCAGTTAAGGAAAAGAAACGGGTCCAAGTCAAGATTGATAAAGATTTGGCCGATGATACCGAAGCAGTTTTAAGCGAATTGGGCTTAAATCCAACCACGGCCATTAACATGTTTTACAAGCGGATTGTTGCTAATGGTGCTTTACCTTTTAATGCGTCTTTAAGCGAAGAAGAAAGAGCTAATTTACGCTTTTTAAAGGCGACCGAAGGGACACCAGTCACCGAGTTCAAAGACGCTAAAGAGGTCGCTGATTGGCTCAACGATCCAGATGAGGACTAATGACTTAGTCAGCCTATACGTTAGTTTTGTAGAAACTAACGGTGGCAAGTCTCGACCAGTTTTAATTCGTCGGGTATTAGAACAGACGGTCGAGGCTTTTAAAATTACTAGTCAGTATGAAAAGAAGTCGGCTTATATCAAGCAACAATATTATCCGATTCAAGATTGGCAATCCGCTGGGTTGAAGAAACCTTCCTGGGTCGATCTTGGTAATATTTATCGCTTTCCCAAAGCCGGTTTAAACTTTAAAGAAATCGGTCATTTAAGTAAGCTAGATCAAAATAAAATTTCAGATTTTACGCTTGACCTAAAATCAAAAAGAAGAGGTAAGGGTCAAAAGATAATTCAACAGCGATCAAGTAAAAGGAAGAACAAAGAAAGTAAAGCAGAGCTTACACAAAGAATTTAAAAACAGTTAAAAGACTTTGCTAAACACAATCCAGAAATTAAGCCAAAAAACAATCCTGAAAATAAAAACGATCGGCCTAGTTATTAGGTTGATCGTTTTTTAATTTATCCGGTTTATGGGCGTTAACATAGTCAGCAAATGTTTTTAAAAGTTCTTCGGTTTGTTCGACCGAGAGGTTATTAGCTTGAAAGTACTTTTCTAATAAAGCCCCTTTTTGAATTAATCGGCGAGAACGGGCTTTGCGGGCTTGCCGATTTTCATAGTATTTAGATTGGCGTAATTTAAAATCTTCCCGATCAATTTTTTGTTTTAAACGCGCTTGCTGCGCGACTAGTTTTTCATATTGATTAGACATGGAATTTCCCCATCTCGTATGGCTAATGATCTACGGACTTTACCTTTAAAAATTCAGAAAATTGCTTGGCTAAAAGCTTAATCTGATCGTTAGACAAATTAGCATAATCTAAATTGGCTTGACTGATGATTTGTTTACCTAGCCGTTGTTCAATCTTATTTTTTTCGTCCTTAATTTTTTGATTAAGGGCTTTTAATTTAGCTTCTTGTTTTTCTAAGTTACTTTGAGACATAACGATCCCTCCAATCATATTAGAAATAATCACCGAGACTATATCATATAAGAAACGTTAAGTCAAAGTATAAAATTTGAAATAGCGAAGCGGAAGGCATACACTAAGTTAAAGTTAAGAGAATCAGAAGACCGAGTGAAACGAGGCCAATGCGCACTTACACATAGAATTAATTCTATGTTGTGATAACCCATTAAAACCTGTATTAGAAGTCGCCGTTGGCGACAACAAAATCAAACCCCAAAACCCAAAGAAAGATGGTGATCGACATGGCAATTTTTCATATGAGTTTTAGTAATATTAGTGCTGGTAAAGGCCGGAGCGCAATTGCCAGTTCCGCCTATCGAAGTGGTGAAAAACTATTTGATGATAAAGAAGGACGAAGCTATTTTTATGCCCGTTCAGTTATACCAGAAAGCTTTATCTTAACCCCAAAAAATGCGCCAAAATGGGCAAATGACAGGCAGAAATTATGGAACGGGGTTGAAAAGAAAGATCGAAAATCAAACTCACGCTACGCTAAAGAGTTTAACGTCGCCTTACCGGTTGAACTAAGCGAAGATGAACAGAAAGCATTATTGACTAAATACGTGCAAGAAAACTTTGTTGATCAAGGTATGGTGGCTGATGTCGCAATTCACCGCGATCACCCAGATAATCCGCACGCCCATGTCATGTTAACGAACCGTCCCTTTAACCCAGATGGTTCTTGGGGACTTAAAGCAAAAACGAAGTACATTAAAGATGCAAATGGCAAACAACTTTTAACCAAAAGTGGGTTTCCAAAACAAAGGAAAATTTGGCTAGTTGATTGGGATAAAAAAGAAAAAATAACTGAATGGCGGCACAATTGGGCGGCTAGTGTTAATCAAGTTTTAGAGCAAAAAAATATTCCGGATCGGATCAGTGAAAAATCATTTATTGAGCAGGGAATAGATGATACACCAACCCAGCACGAAGGAATCAATAGCAAACGACACGAGCGAAAAGCATTTAACCAGCAAGTTGAAGAGCAAAGAAAGGCGCAAGCAAAGTATCATAATCTTGATCAAAAGATTAGAAATCATGAACATTTTGACGCCTTGACCGGTGAGCTTTCTTTCTCCGAAAAACACACAATTCGTGATCTAAGTCAGCAACTGAAAACCTATGTGGACTTGGAACACCTAGATGATAAAGAACGTATGCTATTCAATTGGAAAAATAGCCTCTTAATTAAACACGTGATTGGCGAAGATGTGGCTCAAAAATTACTCACGATTGATCAGCAGAGCATGTCGTTAGCACAAGCTAACCAATTGCTAAATAAAGTGGTTGATCGAGCAACTAAAAAACTCTATCCAACAGTTGATTTTGAGCAGACCACACTGGCACAAAGGCGTGAATTAATCAAAGAAACCAATAGCGAACAAACCATTTTTAAAGATAGTGAATTGACTGAACGGTTAGCGGATATTCGAAACGACTTACTGACCCAGCAATTATTAACGTTTACCAAACGTCCATATACGAGCTGGCAGCTAGTCAATCAGCAAGCCCAGACAATTGAGAAGCAATTAACCGCGGTACTAGCCAAACATGGACACCAATTGGACGATTTGAAGCATACTGATCGGGGCATGCTAGCCGATTATCAACCTAATGAGCTTGAATTCATTTCTAAAGCGATTAAAGATTTACGGGTCATTAGGGAAGTTAAAGATGTGGTTCAAACCCAATACAACAGTATTTTAATGACGGCTTTTCCTGACAGTGACTTAGATAAGTTAGATACGATTGACAAGGAACAAATCTATACAGCCGTGGTTTATTATGATCCAGAATTAAAGCCATTGAGTGTAGATGACCTTAGACAATTACAACACCAACCACCTGTGGTCTTTACTAATCAGCAACATCAGGCGGGGTTAAATTACTTATTAGGTAAAATCGAATTGCAGGACATCAAAGATCATCGCTTACAACGGGTCTTAAAACACGATGGTACCCGCCAACTATTTCTTGGTGAATGTGAGCAAGATCCTAAGTTGAATCACAAACAAATTGAAGCCGTGCAAACCCGCTTGAAACAGCAAGCAACTCTGTTTGACCAATATAAGCAAGAGCAAGTTAAACACTATCAAGCCATTAATTACCACCAGACCAGCCCTAAAAATTACCTAACTAACATTTTGGATGAAACTTTAATAACCATCTTATATGCCAAAAACTCAGATTATCTAAGAAAACAACAGTTGAGAGGGCTAAAAGAGACCGAGTGGGAAATGACCAAGAAACAGCGGCAACATCAAACGAGAAACCGGCATGAAGATGGCGGAATGCACTTGTAATCAAAATGTAAAATAAAATAGTATCAATGCACCCATTTAAGTGTTAAACTAAGGCTAAATTAAAGAAAGGAGAATCCGCATGTGACAAACAAACAAAAATGGCACAGTTTAGCACAAGCAAGTCGTGAACTAGGACATGGACGCAATTATGTTAGTGCTTGGCTGGGCAGACATAAAGAAGAATTTCCGGAAGAATTAATGCTTGGTTCTGGGAAAACCAAGTTAATATCTGATGAAGGCATAGTATGGATTAAGAAGCATATAAAAAAAGAGGGCGTCCTCGTCAGCAATAGCAGTGCTAACGGGGATCAGCACCTAGAAGTCGCAATTCTAGGTGTCACCCTCCTAATAATCCATTTTACAGGGCGGGTTAGGGGTAGTCTAGCACCTTTATGACTTTGACCTGATTATGCAATAAAGGAGGTGAGGCAATGAAAGTTGAAAGCTGGCAAGGCATTAAAGGTAAGTTAGTTCATGATGATCAAAAAGCCATTGTGGTTGATGATGACCAAGAATTAGCGGATCAGAAGCAATTGCAAGCGCGGTTGGCAAGTGATGGACGACCAATTGATGAAGCTCGGCAAGCCATGATTAAAAAGACAGTTAAACGACAATTTAAAATTGAGCCAATAAAACTTAGCGGTTGGTTTAATCGTCATCAAGATAGCCACAATGCTAAAAAAGTCGAGCAACTGGTGAGCGAAAAGCCCACTCATCAATATAAGCAGATCAAAAATGAAATGGCTTTTTTTGGAGAAAGCTTTTTAGAAGGCTTTTTGGGTTTCTATGGGTTAGAAGTCGATAACGCTTTAGGTCGATACGAACATAACTTGCACATCTTAGAAACCCAAGAGTTAGGCCAATCGGAAAAAGAATATTACTTAGCTACCAGCCAAAATGGGCGGGTTAACTTAGCAACCGATCCATTACCAAGCCAGCAAATTGCCGAGGAACAATTGGATAAGTTCTACAAGCGTGAACCCGAGCAAACGCAAGCAGAGTCAGTTCAGTTACGGTCACAAGAAGACGATGGAAAGGAGGAATAACATGAAATTCAACAGAATGAAAGCGCTAACAGTCAGTAGTGCCACCGCAATTTACTTGGGCTTGATGAACGCCCAGGTTGTCTTTGCCGCAGACGGTGGCGAAGTTAAAAGTAAGCTAACCAGCGCTGGGAAGACGATTCAAGGTATTTTAACCGGGTTGGTCGTGTTAGTTGGGATTTGTGTGGCGCTATTTATTATTATCAAAAGAATGCCTGACGCAGATGATCCGCGAGAGAAATCAGAGGTTTATCACGCGGTTGGTCGGGTGGCTGGTTTAGTGGCCTTAGCGGCAGCAATTATCTGGCTATTACCTTGGGTTTACAGTCTATTCACTTAATTTAAAAAGGGGCCTGCCAAATGAAGAAAGGTAAAGAGTTCATCTTCCCAGAAAACGTTGATAAAGACTACGGCATTTGGAAAGACTACACCTTAAAGGATTTTGGCGTAGCGGGACTGGCAGGACTAGTGGGATTGATCTTTATTGCGATCCCACCCTATGGTCTGATTTTAGTCCTGATAAAAATAGTGATTGTTGTCTTAGCCATGACGATTGTCATGGCTATTTTAACAATTAGGCCAGTTGCGGCGCGGAAGAATATTAAAGTGCGGGATAACTTTAAGTTGAAACGCCGCTATGCCAATAGCCAAAAACTGTTTTATTTAAAACCGAAGAAGCGAGGTGAACTAAATGCGTTTGAAGAAGAGCAAAACCGCCAATAAATCAGCGAAACTCGATTGGGATTACCAACCGCCTAAAATCAATGGTGGCAAAGAGACCATTGATGACATGAGCTTGGTGGTGGGTATGTATGGTAATTACGAAGTTACCAAAACGGGTAATCTCGTTGGCATTTTGGGAGTTAGTGGGATCAACCTTGATCTACTTAATGAAACCGAACAACAGGACGTCTTTGAGGACTATGGCGCGTTTCTGATGAGTACGTTGGGTGAAGGCGTTGATGACACGTTGCAGTTCTTAGAGCCAACGATTCCCGTCAATATGACGGCTTATCTCAATGGTCTCAAACGGCGGTATCTCGCACTACAAAAAGATCACCCCGAGCAACAGTTCAAAATTCAATTAATCGCCAGTTATTTGGACCACTTTACTAAAGTCCAGGAATCCAAAAACATGACGACGAAGCAACATCTGCTAATCGTTAAGGTGCCGATTAAGGACAAAAGCGTTAAAAGCTTAAACTTAGCCGTCACTCATTTAGACGAAAAGATCGAACAGGTTAAACGAGATATTGAAAATGCGTTAACGGACTTTGATGTGACGGCCAAAGTGCTGACTAGTCAAGAAGTCCAAGAAATTTTAAAGAACCTGATTAATTTCAATGGATAGGAGGGAGAAACATGAGTTTTGGTGATAAAGTCATTGATTTATTCATGCCAACTAAGAAAGAGAATAGCCAAGGCACCGGAGAGCCAACAGGTAGCAAAACCAAACCAGCGGGCGAGAATTTTACCAAACTAATTGATCGTGATAGCTTGCATTCACTGTTCCCATTCAGTTGGGAACAGTACCCCACCTACGTGCAGTCGGGTGAGAACTTTATTCGAGTATTAGCGATTGCTGACTATCCCAAGCGAGTGTACGGCAACTGGTTGTCAGAATTGAAGCGCAAAAAAGGCGTTATCGATATTGTGCAATATATCGACAGCGCCAGTAACAATTCAATGATTACCTATTACAAGAAGACGATTCAAAATAAGGAAGCACAGAAGCTCAATACGTTCGACCCGTATAAAAAGAAGATTCTGCAAAATTATATTGATTCGGCCAATATGCAACTAGATAAATACCTCGATAATTCTACCACATTTGTCTATCAACATATGCTCATTTATCTGCGGGCCAACAGTTTAGCGGAATTAGATGACTTAACCGAAAACGTTAAAAATACGCTGATTAAGCTACAAATGAAGCCCCTCGTGCCTGTTAAGGCCACCTTCCAAGCTTTTTGGTCAACCATGCCAATTAACGAGAACCTTATGGGGGATTACACCTATAAAGAAAGTAATACCGAAGTCGCCAGCAGTATGTTTCCCTTTGATGACGCCGAGATTTTGGACTTAAAGCCCAGGAGCGATATTGAAGGAGTTAACAAAGACACCAACAGTTTAATTGCCGTGGATATGTTGGATCGCAATAAGACCCTGAACCAAAATCAAGTCATTATCGGAACTTCCGGGGTCGGCAAGACCACCTATATGATTCAGAAAATTCTACGCTACGCCATTCAAGACTATCAAATCTACATTATTGATCCGGAAAACGAATATACCAAGATTGTCGATGCCCTGGGTGGGGCAGTCTTGCACTTAACTTCTAATGCGAAGTACAAAATTAACCCACTACAAATCTTTTCCGAGGAAATCCTAAGCGCTGATGAAGCAGTCACAAACCTTGATCTATTGGTCAAAGATAAGATTCAACGACTAAAGGGATTCTTTGAAGTCCTCAAAACCGGGATTACCCAAGTTGAATTGGCAATCCTTGATGATGTTGTTAAACAGGCTTATGTCAACAGTGGCGTTTTGAAATATAGCCGCTTAAAAGAGATTAAAGACGATCAGTGGCCGACCTTATCCAATGTCTATGACGAGTTGGCAAAACTAGCTGATAAGGACGCTGACAAATTCAGTCGGGTTAAAGACTTCTACTACATCTTAGGCAGTTATACCCATGGTTCTAACAGCCTATTTGATGGACACACCAACGTCAACTTAAAGGGCAAGGTCATTTCCTTTGATTTAAAACCGCTGCAAAGTGAACAGGAAGTCCAATCAGCAGCCTATCTGAATACTTTTCAATATTTGTGGGACGAAATCACGAAAGATCGGCATAGCCGCAAGAAATTGTTTGTTGACGAATTTCATTTTCTGACCTTGCACAAAGCGGCCGCTACCTTTTTCCATCAAGCCTATAAGCGCTTTAGAAAGTACAATGCCGGGGCGATTGCCGGGACGCAACAAATTCAAGATGTGATTGAAGGAACGACAGATACTGGGCAGAACATTGGTGAAGCCATTATTGGGAACTCCTATACCAAGGTATTCTTTGGCCTTGATGGTAAAGGCGTTGATGATGTGATTACGAAACTACGCATGACGTTCTCGGATAAGGAAAAGAAGTTATTAGAACGCCGTAGACAAGGTGAAGCCCTGATGATCTATGGTAGCCAACGCGCTTTTATGCGGGTGGAGCTGACCGAAGAAGAATTGCGGTTAATCGACCCAGAAGCTTACCAAGAAAAATACAACCGTGAGACCGCCACACAACCGGATTATCAAAAGCGCGTGATCCTGACACCAAGTGAAATTGACGCCTTGACCACCACCGAAGAGGAAGGAGGGACTTTAAATGAGTAAAGCAAACCAGCTATTGAATATTGAGGTTGGCACGTTCAAACGACAAGGAAACAAGTTAATCCTCGAACTCAATCACAATCAATTTCGATACGACCAATTAAGTGAGCTACACGAATTAAAGCAAGCTGATCCCAAATTCTTGCAGTTAGTCAACTTGGTTGAACAAGACCAGAAGGTCGTTTTAACTTATACCTTGCCAGATAAGGTCAAGTCACTAAAGGAATTACCCCATGAAAATAAGGCGATCCGGTCAGCGATTGCAAAGGAAATCATGAGACAGGACGTGGTCACGGATAGTCAGTACCATATTGCGTTGAACCCAGCCAATCTATGGTATTACCCAATGCGACACGTTTGGTACGCTTATCGCGCCAATGAACTCATGCCTTATGATGATAAGCACAGCAACTTAGCTAAGTACAAGGCTTTAATTCTATTTTGTTTAACGGGGACGCCATATGAACGGCTATTGAGCAACCCTAAAGAAGCCCTAGCCAAACACCCTGACGAGTATTTACAACAAGTGGCTAAAGCCACGTCGTTAGCCGAATTAAAAGAAGTGGTTAACGGCATTGAGGATTTTGTCAGTTACCACGAATGGCAAGCAGTTGAACAGAACCAGCAGAAAAACAAGCAACGTTTTTGGTTAAGTGTGGCTGGGATTGCGATTGTGGCAGTGGTGGCCGTCGGTTTAGTTCATAAAAGTGATGAACGGAAGTATCAGAGTTTGGCTAATCAGAACCAAGCCCAGGTCACGCGATTAAGATATAGCGGGAAAATTCAGACTGCTTTAAATGATCAGAAGTGGTCAGAAGCCCAAAAAGCCATGCAAAAGGCCGGGTACAGTTCAAGTAAGCAAGCCCAAACATTCCTAAAGCATAAACAATACCAGCAAGCCTTAAAGGTTGATCCAAGTCAGTTGAACAAGGTTGTTAATGCGGCTTATGCCAACCAAGATAGCAGTCAAGTGGCTGATTGGCAGTTACCAACTAAGGCGACGAGTAAGCAAAAAGATCAATTGAAACTCGAAAAAGCGATTGTTAATTATGATACCAATACGCTTAATAACCAATTATCCTTTACGACGAACGCTGATGTTTTATTGAGAATGGGACAAGCCTTCCTAGCCCATAACGATACGCAAGACGCCCAGACCGTCCAAACCAAGTTAGCCGGCGTGAACAGCCCTAAAGCTAAGTATTTAAAAGCACTGTTAAGCCTCAATTCCGCTAAGAACGAAGTTAGCGACGCGCAAAAGAAATTAGACGACGCCAATAAAATTGATGGCAGTAAAGATAAGGACAAAGACAAGAAGGTGGCTTCGGCTAAGTCGGACTTAAAGAATGCGCAAAGCGACCAATCAGCAGCGCAAAAACAAGTTGATCAAGCCAAGCAAAAAGTGGGTGATTAAATGCAGGTACTGTCGTTTGAATATAAGAAAAAGAAGTGGAAGCTGATTGCTTATATTGTGGGCGGCGCCATTCTGCTAATCGTCTTGCTAATTGCGGCAGTCACAGGTCAATTGCAAGAAAACAGTTGTGATAATTCGACTACCGCAACCCAGACCCAGCTTGATAGCAAGGACATGACGTCCAATGCTAAAAATATCTATGTGCATTGGAAACAGAAGTATGGCGCCACCCCGCAAGCGGCCGCCGGTATTTTGGGGGTGTTACAACTAGAAAGTCGGCTTGATCCAAAATCTGTTAATTCAAGTTCCGGTGCCACGGGCTTAGCCCAGTGGTTAGGTGGCCGAAAAGATAAACTGGAAGACTTAGCTCACAAAGAAAACAAACCAGCCACAAATCTCGGAGTGCAATTAGATTATCTCGACCAAGAATTGAACAGTAGTTACTATGCGTCAAATAAGAAGATATTCAAATACACGGACGTGCACAAAGCGACCAAAGACTGGTTGATGGATTTTGAGGGCATGAGCAAAAACCCGGAGCAATGGTATTTAAGCCAAAGATACGGTTATGCCGATCACTGGTATTCCGTGTTTGGTGCCAGTGATCCAGTAGCGGGCAATACCTTAGACAACGCGAGTTCCGGAGATCTGACCGAGCTAGGTTGTGATAGTGACCCGAGTTATTCCGGCGGTAGTATCGTCAAAAACGCGGAAAGCATGAAGGGGGACTTCTACTATGTGCAAACGCACCCCAGCCCCGATTTAGGCAGTGATTTAAAGAATCCCAGCAAAACTGGTGGCACGGATTGTTCGGGCTTTGTCTGGTTAGCGCTTAATAAAGCTGGTTACAAGGTACCGGCCAACATGGGCTGGTTTACCGGCACGATGGCTAGTGACGCCAAGGGCAGCCATCAATACTTGAAACAGATCAGTGAAAATGACGCGAAAGCCGGCGATATTGTGATTGTCAATCAAGGCGCCGGCGCGGGAAACAACGGCCATACGGCCATTCTGTTAGGCAAATGGCAAGGCAAAGCCACCAAGATTATTGAGCAAGGTGGGACAGGCGACAAGGTTAATGAAAGCACCTTTGGCACCGCCTTTTATAGCTTACTAAGTGGTGGTGATGTGACGTTAGCCCGGCCAATCAAGAAGTAAGGAGGGAGAAACAAATGAAGCGGAGCATGGTTTTAAGTATTGTGATTGGTAGCTTGATCTTAGTTCTGTCATTAGGGGCGAATGCCTATCAACATAGTCAAGTTAAACAGGCGCAACAGCAGATCACGCGCTTACAACAACAGAAGCGACAAGTTAGTCAGCAATTGACTAAAACCAACCAACAAAAGCAGTTATTGAGCACCCAAATTGACAGTTATAAGACCTACCAAAATAATAAAGACAAAAGTCCGGCTGAACTTAGCTTTAATACGGTGGTCACCAAGTTCTTTGATGTCATGAATAACTTTAAGCCCAAGACCTACGGTCAGCGTAAAAATGGCGTGAAAGACTTGATTTCCGACAAGCTCTATCAGCAATACTTTGCCAATAAAGGGACTTATGGCGATAGCAATAGTGTTTCAGCCAAGTTAAACCAACTGAATCTGTATACACAAAGTAAGCAGGGGCAAAACATGAAAGGCTTGGCGGTTGTTAGTTACCAAAGTAAGAGTGGCGACAACGACTGGCAAAAGGCGACGGTACTTTATCAAGTGACTTTCGATACCACCACGGATCGAATCACCGCGGTCCAAAATTTAGGTAGTAGCTTTAAAGCCAGTGACCTTAATTAAACGGGTTGGTAAAGCCCTAGCGGTAATCGTGGTGGTTTTAGCCGTTAGCGGGTTTGCTGGTCATCAATATGTCAACCACGTGGAAAAACAGCGACCGGTCATGACATTAGCTAAGTACCCTAAAAAAGTGTTGTTCTTCTATCGCGATGATTGCCCGGATTGTCAATCCATTTTTCACCGAATCTATTGGCACAACGCAATTAGTCATAACGTTATTTTTATCAACATGAATCAGCCGCAGAATCGCCATTACATTCAGAAGTATCAACTAACGTCGGTGCCAACCTTGATCCATTGCAAGCAACGGTACTCCGGAACCAACCAACAAAAGATTAAACAGATTGTAGGTGATTAGATGAAAAGTAAACTCTTAAATGCCGTTAAAGCTAGTTGGCCGTATCTACTAACGCTAATCATTGGCTTGTATTTAGCGGAGATTTTAGCTGGCTCTGTCATGGCCTTGTCGCGCTATAAACTAACTTTTGCCGATCATATGCCAACCGTATTAAAACAATTAGCCTTACACCCTTGGCACTATTACAACTTGTATTTAGGCCAAAAAAATCCGGTATTAATTATTGTCAGTGTGGCGGTGATCCTGTATACCATCTACTTTGCCTTGAAGCGAAACAGTAAGCACAAGGCTTGGGAAACAGCCGATACTGAAACTCACGGGAGCGCAACGTGGGGGAATTTAAAAGAATTGAGTGACCATTACTTTAGTATCAATACTAAAGACCTCACCACAGCATTTAACAAGAGTACCAAGGCCGAAATTCTCAAATCATTAGTGGATCGAAAAAAGTCAGCGAAAGGGGGAGATTAACATGAATGGCACAATTTTAGGAATCGTGGATAAGCAGGTTGTTTATCAGAACAACTCAACCAAACCAAATCGGAATATCTTTGTGGTTGGGGGCCCAGGATCGTATAAGACCCAGTCAGTCGTCATTACCAACCTGTTTAATGAAACGGAGAACAGTATTGTCGTCACCGATCCGAAAGGTGAATTATACGAAAAAACGGCCGGGGTTAAGTTAGCCCAAGGTTATCAAGTCCATGTCGTAAACTTTGCCAATATGGCACATAGTGACCGTTACAATCCCTTTGACTATATTCAACGGGATATTCAAGCCGAAACCGTCGCCACTAAGATCGTCCAGAGTGAAAATGCCGAAGGTAAAAAAGATGTGTGGTTCAGTACCCAACGGCAACTTTTGAAGGCACTAATCCTGTTTGTCATGAACCACCGGTCACCAGAGCAACGAAATTTGGCGGGCGTAACGCAAGTCTTACAAGAAAATGACGTCGAGGCCGAAGAAAAGGGCGCAGATAGTCCGCTAGATACCTTGTTTCTTGATCTAACTATGACTGATCCAGCGAGACGCGCTTATGAGTTAGGTTTCAAAAAGGCGAAAGGGGAAATGAAAGCCAGTATTATTGAGAGCTTACTGGCAACCATTTCGAAGTTTGTCGATCAAGAAGTGGCCGACTTTACCAGCTTTTCAGATTTTGATTTAAAAGAGATTGGCAATGCTAAGGTTGTCCTGTACGTGATTATCCCGGTGATGGATAACACTTACGAAAGCTTCATCAATCTGTTTTTCTCACAATTGTTTGATGAATTATACAAATTAGCCGCCGATCATCACGCTAAATTGCCCCATCAAGTTGACTTTATCCTTGATGAATTTGTCAATTTAGGGAAGTTTCCGAAGTATGAAGAGTTCCTGGCAACTTGCCGGGGGTACGGTATTGGTGTGACGACCATTTGTCAGACCTTAACCCAGCTACAAGCCTTGTACGGCAAGGATAAAGCCGAAAGTATCTTAGGGAATCATGCCGTTAAAATCTGCTTGAATGCCGCTAACGACGTGACCGCTAAATACTTTAGTGATCTGTTAGGAAAATCAACCGTGAAAGTCGAAACGGGAAGTGAGAGTACCAGTCATAGTAAGGAAGAAAGCCATAGTAAGAGCGATAGTTACAGCTATACGAGCCGTTCCCTGATGACGCCCGACGAAATCATGCGTATGCCCGAAGATCAGAGCTTATTAATCTTTAGTAATGCGCGGCCAGTCAAAGCTACAAAAGCGTTCCAATTTAAACTATTTCCTGGCGCTGATCATTTAGTTAACTTGTCACAGAACGAGTATCAAGGCCAACCAGAAGCCAGCCAAGAAACCAATTTTAAGAATAAGGTAGATAAGTGGAATCAGACAGTTAAAGCACGGCACCAAGCCAAAAAAGACGATCAGACAACTGATGATGAAGAAGACAAGTTGCAGGACAACATCGATCAAGAATTAGAGACTAGACATAAGAAAATGCTGGGATAAGGATTATAGAAGGAGAGTAACTTATGAAATCATATAGGAAATATATAATCGCTGTAATGACAGTATTGTTGATTGCTATTGGTCTAACTGCTTGTGGGAAGTCTACAGCGCAAGACTTGCAAAGTCATCAATGGACGTTTGCTTCCAGTAAAGATAATGGTACGGCCACTACTGCAAAATTCTCTAAAGAAAACCTAACTCTGTCCCAGGCGGGATTTAGCGAGGTATACAGTTACAAACTGACTAAGCGAAACGGTGATGAACAGATTAAGTTCGTTGGTAAAAATAGTGTTTCAGGCAGCACAGAAACACGCTTGTTTAAGATTAAAAAGCAGTCAGACAAATATAAACTAACACCAATTAATACACTGGCTAAAAGCGATACTGGTACGGTATCACTCATTTCCAAATAGACAAAGGAGGGATTTAAAATGACAAATATCATTCAATCAGCCATTTCACACTTTTTCGAATGGCTCTTGTCTGGACTATTGGACGGCTTATTCAATATCTGTAAGGCAATCATTGACCAAGCCAACCAAAGTTTACCGATTGTTAAAACGTGGTATGCCATCTTCTTGTCATTTGCGACATCGTTAGTTGTTGTGGTTGTACTTGGTCGCATTGTGATGACAATTCTAAAAGAAGCAGACGAAAGTACCGATGTTACTTGGGCCAATATTATTATGGACGGGATTAAATCAGCGGCTGTGATCCCAGTGTTCGTGTTCTTACAAGGCTTTATTCAAAGTTCAATTACCTTTCCGCTCCTAAAGTATATGTTTAGTTCTGATCAGAAATTCACGGCCAAATCGATTACTGGCATGAATAAAGTTCCTGGGCTAAAAGATGTTGGCATTTCGCTACCCTTACAGATTTTATTTCTACTAATCTTCACTGTCGTAACCGTCGTGTTCTTTATCAAAATGTGTGTGTTTGTGGCTGATATGGCTTGGTATAACCTGACGATTCCTTTAGCGGCAATGAGCATGGCGACTGAAAGCTTTGATTATAGTGGCACGTGGTGGAAGAAGTACATTTATTACAATGCGTCCATTATTAGCCAGGTGCTTTGTATGTCACTATCAGTCTGGTGTTTCACTAATATGGCAAAGTATGGGTTTATTGCCTTTATAGCTTCAATCGGATTCGGTTTCCTGGTGGTCAAAACACCTGACGCCGTTAAAGACTTTTGGGCTTCAACCGGTGTGACTAAAAGTGCTGGTATGGGCGCTATGAGAATGTTTCAAAATTATTTCCGTAATCACTAGGAGGGATACGTAGTTATGAAAAAAATCGCACACTGGTTATTGGAAAAAGCCAAAAAAGATATGCGAACCGACCCTTTTGCAACACCTTCACGGCGGACTAAGTTGTCTTACTATTTTGATAACTTAGTTAGCATGGTCTTCTATATAATGGGAATTTACCTCATGTTAATGGATTTATACCAAGAGCTTTTCACGGCGAACCATACCGATTTTTTAGGAACTGCGCTAATGGCCTTAGTTTTACTGCTGGGTGGCTTATTATTCCGTTGGTCAGCCTATGCAGATCTCAAAGCCATCAACCGGTATCAACATTATTTGAAGCAACAATCGATAGTGCAACAACAAGAATTGCGACGTGAAACTTGGTTGAAAGCGGCTGAACAAGGTAAAACAGAATTAGAACGGAAGCTTAATCGCAAGGAGTGAACGAATATGACCACTGTTATCTTAGCTGAAAAACCTAGTCAGGCCCGTTCATACGTTCAAGCCTTTCAAAAGAGCACAAAAAAACAGGGTTACTATACGGTTAGCGACCCTGTCTTGCCCGCAAATACGCTTGTCACGTATGGTCTCGGACATTTAGTTGAACTAGCCACACCGGATAAGTACGATCAGAAATATCAGCAATGGGCCTTATCTAATTTACCGATTTTCCCCGATAAATACAAGTTTGAAGTGGCAGCTAGTAAAAAAGCCCAATTCAAGATTGTTAAAGACTTATTAACGAAAGCCGATACGATTATCGTCGCTACTGATAGTGGCCGAGAGGGTTCTAATATCGCCTGGTCGATCATGAACCAAGCCCATATTGATGTTACAAAGAAAACGATTAAACGTCTTTGGTTAAATAGTTTGGAAAAAGACGCCATTATTACCGGCTTTAAAAATCTTGGTGATTGGCACAAAGACTATTTGGCTTATAAAGAAGCCCAAACCCGTCAAATTAGTGATTGGTTGATCGGTATGAATGGCAGTCCTTTATATACTTTATTATTGAGACAAAATGGGGTGCGTGGGGTGTACTCAATTGGTCGCGTACAGACGCCAACTTTGTATATGGTCTATCAAAGAGATCAACTCATCAAAAACTTTAAGCCCGAACCCTATTTTGAACTGAATGCGGAAATTTTAGCTAATCGGCAAAAATTCGAGGCAAAATTAGACCCTTATCAGCGGTTTAAAGACGAATCAGGGCTAATGACATTTATGCAGGCTAAACACGTTCAGAAAGGCTCACAGGCCGGTTTAATCAAGAACGTCCAAAAGCAAGGCAAAAAGCGTGCTAGTCCGCAACTATTCTCGCTATCCAGTCTGCAAAGTGCCATGAATAAACGGTATCACGCCAGTGCCAGCCAAACCTTAGCGGCCATTCAAAGTTTGTACGAAGACAAACTGCTTAGTTATCCACGAACCGATTGTGCTTATATCACTGATGAAGAATTTGCGTATTTAGTGGCTAATCTGACGAAGTATCTGGGTTTAGTCTCTAAGCAAGTCTCTTTAACTAATACCACGCCGAATAAGCGCTATGTCAACGTTCAAAAGGTCGAAGAACATTATGCCATTATCATGACTAAAGTTGTGCCGACGAAAGAGAAATTAGCCAGCTTGCCCAAAATCCAGCAACAAGTCTATGATTTGGTGTTACGAACCACGTTAGCAATGTTTGCTGATCCTTACGAATACGAGGAAACCACTATTATCACCCAGGTTGGCGACGCTAATTTTAAAGCAACCGGGAAGGTGCCAACTAAGCCAGGTTGGCAGGCTTTATTTGATGAAAACAAAGCCGACCAGCAAGCCGCCGCCACCTTACCGCTGGTTCATCAAGGCGATCAAGTCCAAGCCAACCTGCAAACGCCGCAAAAAGAAACAACACCACCGGTACCCTTTACCGAAGGTACCCTGATTACGGCAATGAAGACGGCCGGTAAAACGCTTGATGATGAAGAAGCCCAGGCAATTCTCAAAGATGTACAAGGCATTGGGACAAGTGCGACCCGGGCGAATGTGCTCGAAGTGTTGAAGAAACGCGGCTATCTCGTCACTGAAAAAAATAAACTGCACGTCAGTGAAGCCGGAATTACTTTATGCAAAGCGGTTGAACTCGAACCATTGCTGACTAGTCCGGAAATGACAGCTAAATGGGAAAAAGCGTTACAACAAATCAGTACCGAAGAACGCCCCCCAGCTAACTTTTTAAGTCAAATTAGGAAGTTTGTGTCTAAATTAATTGCTGATGTACCGACCCAATTAGCAGGAAATTCAGCGATCAAACAACAGATTAACCACCAGCAGCAGGCACAAAAATCCGCCGAGGTCTTCTTAGAAACCCCACAAGCCACCGTGTTAAATAAACAAAAGTTTTACATTGTAAAGCCCAAACAAGGGGAAGACTTTACCTTACCCAAGAAATGGAGCAGTAAGACCCTCGGTAAGACCGCAATTAAAGCGTTGGTCACTAAAGGGGAAACCAGCAAATTAAAGGGGTTCAAAAGCAAAAAAGGGAAGTCATTTGCGGCCAAGTTAAAGCTTGACGGCCATAAATTAAGTTTTGACTTTGATTAGACCTTACCTACCGCCTTCCACGACGTTCCAGTTGGTGAACCCGTCATTTAGGATTACTTTTACAGACCAAAAGTAATCTTAAACAACGGGTGAGATTAGCAAAGCAAAGGAGATTATCAAATGAACAATGAATTAGCAGTCACTGGTAGCGAATTACCCGTTTTGCAGACTAAAGAAACCTACAAGTATTTAAAAGAAATCACTGGTAATGGCGCTTATTATCAAGTCGCTTGGCAAAAATTAGCCGACGGCTACGTCGCTCTTTATGGCACAACCCCGATTCAAATAAGATCGGTACCAACCCTGAACGATATTTTTGAAGATGAGGAGGGGTAGACAATGCCAAGTAAAGCCGACGTTAAAGCCTGGAAGGCGCAACTAGTTGCCCAAGCTGAACAGCAAATTCTAAAATTAACTGATAGTGACCGATTTAAACAGTATCTTAATACCCTGGCGAAATTCCACCAATACAGTGCTAGAAACATTGATTTAATCTATGCTCAAAATCCGCAAGCGACCCAAGTCGCAGGCTTTAAACAATGGCAGACTGATTTTAACCGCACCGTTAATAAGGGGGCTAAGGCCATTCGAATTGCTGCCCCGATTATTAAGAAATTAACCCCCGCTGATCAAAAGCGACTTGATACCACCGACGAACGTGCCATTGTCGGTTATCGTTATCTGCCCATCTTCGATATATCACAAACTAGTGGTGACCCAGTCCTAAGTGCTAAAGATTTTGTCAAAGAAAACTTGGCCGATCATCAGAATGTGACGAGCTTGTATAACGCGTTCAAAGATTATTTAAACCAACAAACCGATCTGCAAGTCAGTGAGGCACCCTTAGCGAAACTAAATGGAGCTAAAGGGTACTTTCAACCTTGCACTAATAGAATCGTCATTGGTGGTGATGAACCTGACAATGCCCTAAAATTAAAGACGTTGTATCACGAATATGCGCATAGTCAGCTACATGGGTTAAAAGCAGCTTTTAAAGATCGCCCACGAGCCTATCAGGAAACCCAAGCCGAAGCGGTCGCATATGTTGCCATGCAAAATATTGGCGTTGATACCAGTAACTACTCACTTGGTTATGTGGCTACCTGGGCTAAAGATAAAGCCGTGATCCATAGTGCTTTGAGTGAGATCCAGCAAGTGAGCAACAAAGTGATTGCGCTTAGTGACGGGTTAACCAAACAATTAGGCTTACAGGAAGCGCAAAAAGATCCTGAACATGACCTCAAAAAGCGATCAGCCCAGGAACTTAATCAGTCGTATCAAGCCTTGCAACAACAAATTAAGCAAGCGACTAATCCACAACAGAAATCAGAACTGAAAAACCAGTTAAATGCTGTGCACCAAGAAATCAGTGAGCGAACGCAAAAGCAGCTGAAAGCATTTGCTGAAGAAAATCCAGAAATTAAACAACCAGATTCTGAACCCGATCAAAGCCTAAAACGTTAGCCAGTTTTTAAGGGACATGCTATAATGTAATAGAAAAAGGAAGCCCTGCTGAAGACAGGACTTCCCATGCAAGCCGCTTCAAAGGCGGTGGCATAATTACAAAACTATATTAATGTCGTCCCGTAACTCGCCAAAGTTATAATCGGGGCGGCTTTTTTATTTGTGGTGCTTGTCGATATAGCTGAGTAGCGCGATTAAAAACGTGCCAAACAGCAACATCAACGAGAGTGTCTGGAAGACGCTCATTGACTGTGAAACCTTCCTGAAGATTATTCCATGTTCCCATGGGCCTCACCTCGCAAGGGAAAAGACAGCCACCGTCCTTAAAACTTCCTGCGTAATCCATTATACAGGTGAATTAAGTATCGACCAAGCACAATAAAAATTAAGTCAGGGGTTTTCTTAGGATCCTAAATTTGATCAAATTAAGAATCAGCAAAATATCTTTTGTAGATACCCTTTTTTTAGTTCTTGGAGTTTTTCAAGCTTACGCTGATGAAGGGTGATGAGGTTGTCGAGTTGCTGGAAAAAGGTGCCGATTTTTTGTTGTTCAGATAGTTGCGGAACTATAATTTTTAAGTTCTGATACTCTTGAGCATTTACTCCAGGCTGTCCTGAACGCATTGAAGTAACTGTAATAAACTTATTATATTTATCTGTAAATGTATTTTGAAAAACAAATTCAGCCCCAAATTGCAAGAACAAATTAGCCACACGATAAATCCTATTAAATCAGTATTTTCATTAATATTCATATTTTATGGGCTTAACTTAGCCGGCGGAAGCAGCGGAGAAAAGCTCTTTGGGTGTTTGATAGCCAGTTTGCCGGCGCGGTAAATTGTTTAGCTTTGACTCAACTGCTTGGATATCATGAGGACCCAAAATATCCATGGATAGACCCTTGGGTACATCGCGGCGGATCATTCGATTATGCGCTTCGTTAGTCCCACGCTCAGAGGAACGATATGGATGGGCATAATAAAGGTCAGCGACACCGGTAAGTACAGCGCCAACTTCCGAGAACTCAGCGCCATTATCGGCAGTAACTGACTTCATGATTGATCCGTATTCTTGACAGATCTTGGCCAGCTCATAGTTGACCGAATCGGCATCACGACCATCGATCAAACGTAGAATTTGGCAGCGGGATTGACGCTCGATCAGCGTTAAGATCACACTCTCTTGACCGTTGCGCTTGCCCACCACGGTGTCCAATTCGAAATGGCCAAACTCTTGGCGCTGGTCGATACTTTTAGGCCGTTCATCAATACTCCGTCCGGCCAGACGCTTGTGCTTGATCGAGTGATGATGTTTGGCACGGTGGCGCGTTTTTTCGAGTAGATCAAGATTACGGACTTCAAGTAACTGGGCATCAATATAGTGGTATAGCGTCTTGGTCGAGACCATCTCCTCAGGTTGATATAAGCCTTCAAGTTTGGCCCGTCCTACTGTTGCATCAGGCGACCAACCATCTTGACGCAAATGAGTCGTAAAATAGTCGATAAAATCAGCGACACCGACGAGTTTCAAAGGTCGATGACAGTGGGCTCGATTAGCTTCGTACTTAGCTTGTGCTGTTTCTGGTGAGTATACAGCGTAATATTGGCGTTGACCATTCACTTTTTTTACTTGGTCGATCTCGCCGCGGCACAATTCATTATTGATTGTTTGATGACAAACATTAAGCGCTCTGGCAATTGCACGATTGGAATAGCCTTGGCTGTGCAGCGTAGCAATTCTGCCTCGTTCAAACGAAGTTAGGTGCTGACCTTTTTTTCTGACTGTGGTATTCTGTTCTTGCATCAAGACAATAACCTCTTTCATTGTTTGTGTAGGAACATCAATGATAACAGAGATTTGTCTTGGTGTTTTTTATTTTATCAATTAGCTAAAAGTATTTGGCTAACTTGATTATAAAACGCGCGAAACAAATTCAGCATCATATTCTTGCTTAATTTTTGCTCGAATAAGAAATCCTGCAAAGTATACATCGCCATCTGAAGCCACATACTTATATGTCTTTCCAACACTTGCTCCAGTTCTTGCAAAAAGCATATCTCCTTCGGACAGTTTGTAATTTTCAGCGTTAGTTAAATCCAAATCCGGAGATGTCAGACTATCAGTATTAAATAAATGCGAATCGTCATCAATATCGGTAATACGAATATACTTGTTTTCACCATCATATTCCGTGGCAGCAGCATTAAGTCCATAATCAAATCCATCTGCAACTTCTCCCAACTTACGCTGTTCCCAAGCGTCAGCAAACCCTGAAAATCTTAATTGCGGGAACTTGCTACCATTTTCGGGAAATAATTTCTGCAAATAGCCCTGTTTAAGTTTCTTAAGCTTAGCTAACTTACGCTGATGAAGAGCGATAGTGTTATCTAGTTGTTTGAAGAATAATCCTATTTTTTGTTGTTCATCCATAGTTGGATAAGGAATGGGCATTTCAACAAAGACCGAGTCCTTAATTGCAAAACGATCGGCACGTGCTCCTGAGTCACCATTGAGTTCCATGAATCGATGCCAGTAGACAGTATCAAAATATTTTTCAAAGTAAGTTTTGTCGATGTCATGGGTACGGAAAACATAATATAGTGGTGACATTACGCCAGTTCTACCTAATTTATTACGTTTAATTGGTCCCACTGGAGCAAAATTTGAAATACGAGGATTGTAGACAAAGTCATCGTTTTTAACTACATAATAACCATCAAGGTTTTTAGCGTTAGAAATATCTTTATCAAAAAAATCACGTTGATTAATAATTCCATATTCTGCTGAGTTGGTAAAAGTTTCTGTAAACTCACCGGTTGTATTTTTTTCTTTGACCTTATCGGAAATATCACCAAGCTTACGCTGTTCCCAAGGGTCAGTGAATTCAGGAAATCTTAATTGCGGATATTTAGCTTGTTTAGCATTCATTGTGAGCCTCCGGTTTTGACTGGTCATTAACGTGAGTGGCTACTAACTGGCTAGCTAATTCGTTAAAGGCTTGTTCATTCTGACTGATTTCCTCGTCCAGTTGCCTTAGATCAGCTTTGACTTGGTCCAGATCAATCTCGGGTTCCGGTTCAAATGTATCAACGTAGCGCGGAATATTTAAGTTGTAGTCATTCTCCTTGATTTCCGCCGGTGAGGCCACGTGGGCATATTTATCGACATCTTGCCGTTTTTGATAAGTCGTCACAATTTTTTGAATATTCGCTGCCGTTAGCTGATTTTGATTCTTGTCCTTTTCAAATTCCCGAGACGCATCAATAAATAAGACGTCGTCAGTGGTTTTATGTTTCTTTAAAATCATGATCAACGTTGGAATACTGGTGGAATGAAAGATATTAGCGGGTAGCCCAATAATGGCATCAATCCGGTTATCCATTAGAAGCTTTTGGCGAATTTTGCCTTCCTTAGCCCCTCGAAATAACACGCCATGGGGTAAGACAATGCCCATAGTCCCGTGTTCTTGCAGATGATAAAAACCGTGCAGCAGAAAGGCAAAGTCGGCTTTAGATTTAGGCGGTAAGACGCCATAGTCGCGGAAGCGGGGATCGGACAAGCGTTTGTCACTGTTATCCCAGTGCGCCGAGTAGGGTGGGTTCATGACGACTGCATCAAATAAGTAAGGTTCGTCAACCGGCCAATCTTTACTTAACGTGTCGCCATTGCGTAAGTGCATATCGTCATATGAGACGCCATGTAACATTAAGTTCATTCGGGCCAGGTTATAGGTCGTGGTGTTCAATTCTTGACCGTGATAACTCACTAAACTGGGATTTTGCACGTGCTGTCCGACATTCAATAGCAGTGAACCGGACCCAACTGCTGGATCATAAATAGTTCGAACTTGGCGGTCACCCGCATTACGCTGATAAGTCACAATCTGCGCAATAATGTCGGACACCTGCCGCGGAGTGTAAAATTCCCCCGCCTTCTTACCAGAATCACTGGCAAATTGCGCAATTAAGTATTCATAGGCGTCACCTAAGACGTCGCCTTGATGATGAACGAGATCAATCGCATTCAAAGCTAACATGGTATCACTAATGGTTTGGTTCCGTTGTTGTAAAGAACTGCCCAATTTACTACTACTTAAATCCACATCGGCAAACAAGCCCGAAAAGTCTTGTGCTGACGATAGATTTTGGGTCGACTGTTCCAGATCATGAAGTGCTTGGGATAAATCATCTAACGCAAAAGTATGGGCTTGAATCTTGCCAATCAGGGTGGTGTACAACGCTTGTGGTTGAATTAAATAGCCGAGCGTGTTTTGCAAATACTCCACTAAACTGGGCTGCACCGCGACGCCTTCCAATTCAAACTGAGGATCCATATACTGAGCATATTTCTGAGTGACATTTTCGGTTTCACCCGCCCATTCACTAAAGGTCGTTAAGGTTTTCTCGGATAGAAACCGATAAAAAATTAACCCTAATAAATAATTTTTATATTCAGAAGCGTCCATTTTCCCGCGTAAGACATCGGCCGCATTCCATAGGGCGCTTTCAAGCTGACTAGCTTGGGTGTTTTTTTCTGACATTGTTTAACCTCACTTATTTTTGTAGATAAATTGCTAAATCGTGTTCAATAAACTGCCGCCAAGCGTCCTGGGACTTAATCCGGTATAGTGGCAAAATAGCTGGAATCTTCGGTCCATTGGCAGCTTGAGCTTGTAAGGCCGCTGCTAAATTCGCTGACTGCGTTAGTTCTTGTTCATGATGCCATTCATCAGTCCCCACGGTGTGTTCACGCGCCACCCGCAATAGGGCTGTTTGATCTAAGCCCCACGTGTGGGCGAATACCGACGTTTTTTTGACCAATTGTTTCTGGGCGTAATCAGCCACCAACTCCCGAGCATTCAACGCTACTGGCGCTTTATTTTGGTCACTCTGTTGCTGAAACTGTTGCATTTGTTGCTCAATATAGGGCATGGCTTCGCGAATTAATTGAGCCTGTTGCGGTTGCGTTTCCGCTAATTTATTCAAACTAGCCTGTACTTTGGCACTATTTTGCAGGTAATCGGTCATATGCGCTTGGGCTTGATCAGGCGTCGTGTACTGTTGCTGTTCATCAATCCAGTCTTGAATTAATTGCGTCAAATAATCATAGTCCACCAAGACAACTGAGCCAACGGCTAGGGAAAAGTCTAAAGCCGCTAATTCTTCTGGGACTTTCTCAGGTTCTTGGTTAGTAACCGCCGCTTTAATCCGCAGATATTTACCCGTATAGGATTCTACTTCGGGCTGAGCGATACCAAAGGCCTTTTCGCTGTTCTCCCAAGTAAAATCATTGTACATCGATAGCGAGTTCAATTGTTGATTCACTTGGCGAAAGGCTTTCACAAACTGTACCTTGGCCGTAGTTCCTTTCAGGTCATCGGCCGCCGTTGGCGTCGGGGCAATGGCTTTTAAATCGACCACAGCCTTTTGAAATTTTAAGACAGCCTGCTGATAAGTGGGACGAATGATGACATTAAAGGAGCCTTCGCCACTATATAACTTGTAAGCTTCACGTTCATTAGCTTCCATGATTGCCGGCACCCGAAAGGTCACAATTTGACCCTCTTGTTTTAATTCCCGGTTTTGGAGCCGGTTGGTGCGTGAGTAGGCTTGAATGAGTTCTTGATAGGCTAAGGTGCGGTCAACAAAGAGCGTGTTTAGCCGAGGGGCATCAAAACCCGTTAATAACCGCCGCACCACAATCACTAAATTAATTTCCTGATCCGGTTTCAAATGAGCAAAGACCGCCTCACGCCGGGCGGCCCGTTTCGCGACATCTTCGTTATAGAGATTCAAATCAGTTAAATCAAAATTAGTGTGATACTGCCGATTATAATCTTTTAAAATAGTGGCCATTTGGTCATGCTTTTGCGCACTCTGATCTTCGTTTTCACTTAATGAATAAGTAATCGCAATGCGGGGCCAATCAGGATCCAGCTGATTGTGAGTGGCCCTTTTAGCGGCCTTAAAGGCTTGATAATAGCGTTGCGCCATTTCAATGGAACTGGTGGTCAAAATAGCATTATAGTTGCCATGACCCAAACTCGTTTTACGCGGGCCTTTTTGTAAAATATATTGAACAACTTGTTGGATATGTTCATCAGTCTCAAAGTCAGCCGGAGTTAAATACGTTTCTTCCAAGTCCTTCACTGACATCGCTTGAATCTTGGCTTGAATTTTTGCTTCATCAGCTGTAATCAGCAGGCGGCCTTGCTTATCACGACGCGCTTTGACGCGCTGGGTTTCTTTTTCGAGAGCCCGGGTTATTAACGTGTCTTTGCCAATCGTCGTTACGTGTTCCACGTTAAACGGTAACACGGCTTGGTCCTCTAAGGCGTCTCGCAAGTTATAAACGTGACAGACTTTACCAAATAGCTCCTCAGTCGTAACCGCTAGATCACCCTTAAGCTGTTTTTTATTTTCATTAAAGATGGGGGTGCCGGTGTAACCATACCAATTGCTATTGACAAATGCTGCGCGAATTTCCTTTTGCATCTTACCAAACTGCGACCGGTGGGCTTCGTCAACAAAGAAGATCACCCGTTGTTTTAAGGTCTTACTAAAACGGGATTGCTTGCCGGTTGCCAACTGGGCTTGCGTTTTTTTGACCGCCCGATGGAGTTTTTGAATCGAGGTGACCAAGACCTTACCATCATTTTGTTGCAACTTACGCATTAAATCACCGGTATTTTGCGCTTCGTTAATGGCAATATCATCATTGGCAGCATAGGCACTAAAGTTGCTAGTCGTCTGTTCGTCTAAATCTCGCCGGTCAACTAAGAAGATGACCTTATCGACACCGGGATCTTGCGCAGCTAATTTAGCGGTTTTATATGAGGTGAGTGTTTTACCAGAACCCGTGGTATGCCAAACAAAGCCATCTTGATGGTCGTGAATCCGGTGCATCACAGCTTCAATCGCATAAATCTGGTAAGGCCGTAAAAGAATTAAGCTCTGCCGTTCTTGGTCGATGACCGTATATTCACTGACCATTTTGTGGGCCATGGGAATATTAAGAACCTGGCGTGTGAACGCTAGGCCATTTTCCACGGGGTGATTATCCCGCGTTCGCCAATTAAACAAAAAAGCTTTATTGAAATGATCCGGTTCGGCATTCGCAAAGTACGCCGTACTATCCGGTGTCATAATCACAAACATTTGCAGTAGTGAGTAAATCCCCGTATATTTACCTTCTTGCGCGTATTTTTCAATTTGATTAAACGCCTGGTTAAGTTCGACCGTGGCTTTTTTTAGTTCCAATTGAATTAAGGGTAACCCATTAATTAATAGGGTTACGTCAAACCGGCGATCAGGATCGACATCTTGAGTACCAGCTAACCGTGGTCGCACTGCTTGCCGGACCACTTCATAACTAGATTTACCGCCAGCAACGTCCGCTTTCCAAAACAACTCCAGCGTCACCGTGCCCAGCTTAGCATCATCGCGTTCAACTTCAACTTTGCCAATGCCATTTTCGGCGGCTAGTAATTTAGCCGCTTCGTAAGGTGTTCGGACTTCAACCGCCCGTTTAACTTGACTAAATTCAGTATCCGTTAAGGGGTGTCCCTGCAATTTAGCATAGTTATTGTTGTTTAATTTATCACGGAAATTAGTCCATAATTGATCCGGTGTTGCACCGTACAGGTCTTTTCGTTCCACCCATTGATTATTCCCAGTCGTTAGGGTTTTAACAACTTCTTTTTCAAACGACAGTTCCAACATAAAGACAGTCCTTCCCCCACTTTTAAGTTACTCACTAGTTTATTATACGCGAATTGCTTGGCATTTAGGCTTCATAATTTAATGTAGCAGGAATTCAACAAAGCTATTTAGGGTATCAAATCATCAGTACAAGATGAAGCCCAGCAAATAAAGCGTTAAGAAAAGACGGAGAGCTAATCTTTATAGCTTCTCCGTCTTTTTGTATGCCACATTGCGAATTTCTTGCAGTGGGACAAAACAATCAGAATCAACCACAATATCATTAGCATTGTAGCCATGAATCAAAGTTGTTATATCCGGCAAATGGCGGTTATTTTGGTCAACCGTTTTTAGCTGAATCGTTACCAGTTGTTGACTTTGATATGCGTCGGCCAACACTTGCGTCAGTTCTGCTAAGGATTGCTGCGGTCGTGGTACATAGACTGCATTCAACTGCTGGTTTTGTTGATTTAGCGCGGCGGTATGATCGGACAAATAGAACCCCTGCCATTTCATCATGCCCCGGTCGTGATAATCATGTTCAAAGAAATGTTTAACCGTATCTAAGTCAAAGTCTTGGTTATTCAAGGGGCACCCGCTTTCGTTGAATTAACTTTTCACTTTTAGGCCAGCGTTCACCAGTAAAGCCAACAAATTCGATCGTTAGTTTGATCTTTTGTCGCAAAGCTTTTAGTAGCATCTCTAAATCAGCTAAATCATAGTGTGCTAATTTATGTAAAGGAACGGATTGCAAGCGTTCGTTAGTCCGTTGGCTGTTAAAAAATACATTGTAGGTCTGATCGTAAGGATCGTTAGCGATCATCAACCAGTAGCGGGTGCGTGACTGGCGCTTAAACAGCAAGGTTAAGCGTCCCATAATAATTTCTACATCGTTATTCATAGCTATTGCCCCCATTATGACCACCGACGAGTGAAGCACGCTCAATAGCCGTACCGCCCCTTAACAAGCTGGTGGCATAAACTAACTTCGTGAAGCCAAAGCGGCGATGAATTTCATCAATCACTTGGTTTAACCGACTAGCCTTAATCTGGGTACTTGCCGGCTCAAATAAGCTAAGCTGTTGGCCGGTGTTGGCACTTAATTTGCTGCTATAAACCCCAATATTTCGGACAGCTTGACCGTCCCAGTTTTTGCGGAACAACCATAACAGTTGTCGAGTTAAAATCTGATTATCATTGGTTGGTTCAATTTTCAAAGTCTGATGAAAGCCACCGCGGCCATCGGCTGCGGCCGCAGCGTAAGAAAAGCCAATGCTTAGCGACAGACACCCCGCCATTTTATGGTGGTGTCGTAACCGAGCAGCCACTTGTTCGCCAATTTCTTTAATGACCGTTTCAATTTCTGCTTGGTGAAGATAGTCCCGTGGCAATACTTGTGAATTTCCGAGACTTGCTGATTTGACCTTAGCGGGTTCCGTAACCTGTGCTCGATCAATTCCCCAGGCCGTGGCGAACAATTGGGTGCCAATAAGCCCCATGGCTTGTTTCAACAAATAAGGGTTGGCATGGGCTAACTCGTACATGTTGTGAATAGCTAGGCGGTTTAGCCGTTTAGCTGTCCGTTCACCGATACCCCAGACAGCAGTTAAGTCATTGATCGTCCAGATTTTTTGAGGGACAGTCTCATAATGAATTTCACCAATAAAGTCAGCGGTATGCTTAGCATACACATCAAGGGCAAGCTTAGCTTGGGTCGGATTATCACCAATGCCAACGGTGGTGTATAAGCCTAATTTTTGCCGCACCGTAGTTTGAATCAACCTTGCTACTTCACGGACAGACTGTCCAAAAAGCCGCCATGAATGGGTCATATCCAAAATACTTTCGTCAATTGAATACGGCCAAACTTCTTTTTCAGTCGTAAACTGGTGGAAGATTTGGTTAATTTGCAAGTTACGTTCGATATAGAGATTCATGCGTGGTGGAACAACCCACAGACGCGGATCATTAGGTAAATCACGTTTACGTGAGACATTAGCTTTGATATGAAATAATTGCTTGGCTTCAGGTGAAGTAGCCAAAATTAGGCCACCATTAGTATTTTTAGCCTCACTAAGGACAACTAAGGGCACTTTTAAGGGGTTCAGTCCCCGGGCAACAGCTTCACAACTAGCATAGAAGCTTTTGTTGTCGATTAGAAAGAACACGCCATGCGGTTCATCAGTAAACAAGTTGATCACTTCCATTAGCTTTTAACCCATATTTTAACACAAAAGCAAACATGTGTTCCCTTAAAGTGCTAGAAATCTGATTTAAAATTGTCGAAAGTCAGTCATAGTCATGCTATAATATGGTTAAGAGAAAGGAAGCCCCGCTGATAACAGGACTTCCCATGTAGAGCCGTTTAAGACGGTGACAAATTTATACAGTTTAAATAACCGCTAGCTTGCCAGAGCTAAGGCGGTTATTTTTTTTGCTGACTTTTAATCAGCTCAACAATTAATGCGATCAAGGCTACGATAAAGGTACCGAAAGCCAGCATTAATTGTAAAGCGTCCGCAACGGACACTTAGGCTACTCCTTTCGTTAGGATTTATGGGCTTTAAGGGTTTAACACCATAAGCACCACCTCCGATCGGAAATAGCCACCGCCTTAACTTCTCTACAAGCTATAATTATACAGTAAAATTAAGGGGCTACCAAGTTTAGTAAAAGACAAAAATAGCGCTTATAGAACAAATCCTTTGAAGAAAAAAACGACCATTAGGGTATACTCTAGTGGCCGTTTTTAATTTCGTGATGTAACTAGATTTATAGATGTTCATTAGGAGTTTCCAAATTAGACCCTGTAACAGGAATAATAGAGAATGGCAGCGACACAACTTAATAATTGTGGCCTGCTTTTTTTTAATCTATAGCTGAAAGTGGCAAAACATCATAATGTATGCTTATAAGCCATTTATTAATGTGAGTAACGAAATTAGTAGCCGTAAGCTATTAACGAAAAGCTTCGTTAACTCATTTTTTAGGCTAATTGAACGCAAAATAAGTAACCTAAATATTAATCGCATTAGTATCTCTAAACTGAAGTCCTACTCGTGATATGAAAATCCTACGTAGATCAAACAATCCCTCAGACCTCACTCAAATAATCGTCCGTTAAAAATAACGAACGTGTGCTCAGATGACGCTTATTTAACAGCTATACCAACCGATTTTTAATATTAATTACTGTCTGCACCGATACACCGGTTTCAGCTGCAATTGCACGATAGCTAATTGGGGCACCGGTTGCTTTGTTTCTTAATTGATCGACGATACGGCGGTAGATAAACCGTTTTTGTGGGTTAGGTGCGTCTGCGGCGTAAGCGGGCCGCGTCCCTCGATATTTCCCATTAGCTTTGGCGATTTCAATTCCTTGACGCTGGCGCTCACGAATTTTCTTCCGTTCCGTTTGGGCCATATAAGCTAGCAGTTCGGTTAACAGGTCAAACATAAATTTATCCATATCTGAATCGCCAGTGCGCATAGAAAGAAATGGCGCATCTAAGACTTCCATCTTAACTTGTTTGTCCCTGATCTGCTTGATGATATCACTGGCATCATCATAGTTACGACTCAAACGATCCAAGGACGCAATGACCAGCGTATCGCCCTGTCGAACATACGCAATGGCCGCCTGCAATTCTGGTCGATTCTCAGTTGATTTTCCCGATTGCTTTTCTTCGAATATTTTTTCACACTCAGCTTTTTTAAGTGCTTTGATTTGACGTGCTAAATTCTGATCAGTTGAACTAACTCGGGCATACCCAATTTTCATCACGACTTCTCCTCTCGGAATTTGACCCTACATTATCGGTAACAGATTAGACACTCAAATTAGACATTTTTAACAGATTCAAGAATCGCTTACCGTGCCCGATAGAATCTCAGTTTTTTCCTATATTCTTAGTATAACGTTTATTGTCCATTTAGGGTACACTCTGAATTTACAACTTTATCCGGATTAACTTGTAATTTGCCATTAGGTGTATTATTATGAATAACGAATAGTGACTGATTTAATTATAATTAAGGAGATAGTCAAATGAAAAACAACAAAAAAATCCTTTCTGCATTAATTGCGGTTACGTTTTTAGGGATGTCGTCTATTTCAGCTTATGCGGATAGTAATACAACGACAGGAACGGATAAAACTAGCACAGGTGTAGCTGTGAAAGACGGGACGCTATCGATTGATTCTGTGCCTTCTAGTTTGGCTTTTTCTAGTACAGTAGATGATATCGCTAATAATACGTCAACGAGTGCCAATACGACAACCTCTGATGAGTTAAAAACTACTGATGATCTAGGCAATGGAACAGACACTCATTGGACTTTGACTGCTACTCCATCCAAACTTTCTTATACTGATAGTAGTAGTAAGTCTCATGATTTGTCTGTTGCCTCACTAACCCTTGGTGGAAAAACAATCACTACCTTAGATGGAACAACTGCAACTACTGTGGCCACAGGGACTGACGAGGGAACTACCTCAACACCGATTTCCTCTTCAAATACATCAATTGATTTAAACCAAGATAAACAAGTTTATGGGCAAAGCTATACAGGAACAATTACTTGGACGTTGACTGAAAATGCAGGTACCACAAGTGCAGCATCTTAATAAATGGACTAAAATGATATTAAATACTTCAAAATATAAGTTGCTGGTTAGAATAGGGGCCTTATTAATTGTTTTGATAGGGTTCCTATTTTTTGATAACAAGGTTGCCTTTGCTATAACTAACTCTAGTTATAGTTATTCAGTTAAGGTGAAAGGGCAAAACGGTAGCTCCTCCATCGAAAAAACAGTATCGCCTAAACAACGTCTTCACGTAAAGCTTTTGTTTACTAACAGAAGTAGTACTAGACAAATAGTTAATGTTGAATGTAATACAGCATTTACGGGTGATACTGGTAATATTCAGTATAACCATACGAACGTAAAATCTAAGTTCTTGAGTAATACTCGGTTTAATAAGTTAGTGACAGGTCTTGGAACGGTTACGTTACCTGCTAATAGTACAATCGAAAAAAGCTATACAATCAAAATACCTAATCAGAAGTTTAAGGGTGTTATTGTTGGTGGATTTTATGTTAAGCAGATTTTAAATAATAATACTACTACCAAAACATCTAAAAAAAGGGCCGTTATGGGATACAAGAATGAAATTGCATATGCTATCCCTATTGTCTTAAATGAAAGCAATAAAATTATTCATACAAAATTGGTTTTAAAAAAAATTAGCTCTAGTGTTATCAATGGTAATGCGCTTGTATTGGCTAAAATAGCAAATGTTACTCCAACAGTATTTGGCCAATTATCAGTACATACCCAAATCATTAATCTAAAAAGTAAGAATGTAGTTCTTACATCCAATCAAAGCAACATGTCAATGGCTCCGCTTAGCCAATTTAATTATCATATACTATTAAATAAAAATCTTAAGTATGGAAATTACATTTTGCAAATGTCTATGCACTCTGGAAAGCGCCATTGGAAATTTAGCAAAGTATTTAGTGTTAGTAGGCAAGTTGCCAACGCTACAAATACCCATAGTCATCATAAAAATAGTAACTCTTGGTGGGTGCTAATTATAGCAGGAGTAATAGTTGTCATCCTACTTGTAATCGGTGCTTATTACTTGGGTAAAAGAAACCCTAGTAGGGGAGGATAAATCGTTAGGGTGTTTGCGGAAATGATTTTACCAAAATTGGATGTAAGCTGATTCCTGAGACAACTTTTAATAGAGCGTATAATGAATAAATCGTCTCTCAAAAGGAAAGAATTTTTACATGCCAACTCGTTACGACAAAGAATTCAAACAAAACATCATCAACCTATATGGTAGATTGTAAAATTAATCCGAACACTGTTCGGACAAAAAAGATCAGCTTCCTTTAAAATGGTGTTTACCACAAACCCATTTTTTAGGAGCTGATCTTTTGTCTAGTATAACCTATTCTGAACGAATTAAAATTGAAACCTTTTGTGAGCTAGGACTGACCAATATCCAAATGGCTGAGCGGTTAAAACGATCGCCGTCTACGATTTCTTATGAATTATCTCGTTGTCAACCTTATCAAGCTGAATTAGCACAGGCCAACGCTGAATATAAACGGGCGCATTGTGGCCGAAAAACTAAACTGAATGCCAAATTAAAGCAAACCATTCTAAACGGTAGCGTCAAGAATCTTGTGTAAATGAAATGCCTTCGTACATATAATATGTA
>NZ_BAAKGN010000055.1:0-8968 GCF_059704265.1 Secundilactobacillus sp. MJ173 | reverse complement strand
TTTTAATTATTCTTGTGTAGCGGAGTCAACGGATCTTTTTTGTATGCGCAACGAACAGAATTACTGTTTTGAACCACTAATCTGGACAAACAGCTGTTTTCATTTTTTCACACTGAATAACATACGACTCGTATCCGCTTTTAAATCTGGGACATCCATGAAATTGTTAGAAAGCTCTGAACCTTCTTTCAAAAGTCGTTGAAACATAGTGTCTATCATGAAACTACTTGTATTCATATCTGATAATGTAGTTGGATCAGTATTAGTCATCAAACTAAGTTTTTAATCACCAATAATATCGTTCCTTATTTAATTCTGACCATAATTGTCTCTTCTTTCGTGATAACAGCTTTCTTGTATGGTCAAAACTAAAATTGTCTCGTGTACGCCATCAATCCAGACAAAACAAAATGTTTCTCCTACCGCCCCCTAAATAACAAAAAGTCTCAGTTTTACGTAGAATATCACGCTAAGCTAAGATCGTCGTTCACTTTCATATTATAATATGTTTCAAATCCACACCCGTAATTCGAAACAATTTTTTTTGCAAGTAACCAATTCTCTGATGCCACTATAACACCTCTATATAAACAAAAAAGATATCCTATTTTTTCAAAAAAGTATTTTAATAAGATGTGAAATTGTGTCACTCTCTAAAATAATCATCATGCCTAATCCAATATAAATAATTGCCATAATCCAATTACCAAATTTATCTAACAATTTCTTAACAATCTTCACACGCGAAAATTTATCACCCAAATAGACAAGTATGAAGATACAGAATGTAAAAACAATAAACGTCGTTATTAGTTGTTCGATTGTTAACGATACAAAGTAAGGCACAAAAAGTCCAATGTTATCAGAGCCACAAGATGCAACGGTGATTAAAGCAACCGTTGCGATCAAATTTTTGTCTTTTCGCTGTTCGATTTTTTCATCAACCTCAGCGGCTTCATCTTCGTCACTCAGGATATATTTAATCCCAAAGCCAATCGGTATTAAACCTAAAAATCCAAGAATCCACTTAGCAGGCACATAGTGAAGTACTAACGCAAAAAAAAGACTGATTGCTATCAATGTGTATGAACCTAAAAATTGACCAATATAAATTTGTTGCTTATGTTTTGTTGACCGATATTTTGAAAATAATAACATCAGAATAACTAATAAATCAATCGCGGTGGAGGCGTATAGCACAATACCAGTTATAATGGTTTTAATCATAGCAACATCCCATTTCACATATTTATTAACCCGTAATTTTACCTGTGTCTTCTGCTAAACACCAAGCACGTTCTAATAGAATAGCAGTACATTCATCAATAATTTCATAGTTGATGAAATTTCCATCACGTTCAGTTTTCACAATTTTTTGATCAACTAATCGCTGCAACTGGTTAGAAATAGCTGCAGTTTTCATATTAAGCCTAGCCGCAATCTTGCCAACTGATATTTTAGGCTCGCGCGTTAAACAATGTAAAATTCTTAATCTTGTATCATTGGATAGAACTTTAAAAAGTAAGACGATCTCACTTGCGTTCTCTTCACTCAGTAAATCACGGCTAGCTAATTCTGGTTTATCCGGACAACAGTCTACTTTTATCATGCGTATCCTCCTTGTAATACAATTATGTGACGACCAACTATTACATTATATCATGTAATAGTTTAATGGTGAACCATATTTTACACTTAATATTAGTAATTGAAACTCCATCACAAAAATAACTAGGTTATAAAACGCCAACATCCAGTTGACGCTTAAAATATAAGCTTCAACTGGATGTTGGAATATTTTAAATAAATAATTAATATTTCAAACTTTGTTGCTCCCAATTCTGAGTCGCAATCTGTACTGCATCCCAAGGTGAGCCAACTGGTGGTGAATAGGATAAATCTAAATCACTAATTTCCGCCACCGTCATATTATTAAAAATTGCCACTGCAAAAATATCACAACGTTTGGCAACTTCACTACCGTAATAACCAATTACCTGTACGCCTAAAAGTCGGCCGGTATGTTGATCACCGGTAATCCTGATCTTAATCTTATGTGCACCCGGAAAATACGCTTTATGATCATCGACGTCGGTTGTTACAGTAAATGGCGCAAAATCTGCCTGTATGGCCTCCTTTGCTAATAATCCAGTCCGCGCAACTACTAGATCAAATACCTTTAGCACTTGAGTCCCAATGCTACCCTTAAAGGTACGTGGAACACCAGCAACATTGAACCCGGCAGTTCGCCCTTGTTTGTGTGCCGTTGTGCCCAGCGGTAAGTAAGCCTTCCCTAACAAATGATGTTTTGTTTCAACTAAATCACCGGCCGCCCATATATCTGGTAACGTAGTTTGCATATATTGATCAACCTTGACGGCACCAGCAATTCCAGTTTCGGAACCAGCTGCGACTAATAAATCAGTATTCGGCTGAACACCAACCACAACTAAAGCCAAATCAAAATCATAAGTATTTATCTTTTGATCCGCATTCACACCAACAACCTTCACCTTAGTTTCAGTTTCATTAATTTCTGAAACAGTTAAGTTAGTTGCAACCTGAACATCATTAGCAACTAATTTTTGATGAACGATTTGGCCTAAATCAGCATCGACCGTTGATAGTATCTCTGCGCCACGTTGAAAAATAGTCACGTTTAAATGACGTTTCTGCAACGCCTCCGCCATTTCAATCCCAATATAGCCGGAGCCTACGATAGCCACATTTTGCACACTGTTTGTAGTCAAATTCGTTTCAAGCGCAAAATAATCTGCCATCGTATGCAAAACACGAACTTTACTATTCTGCTGTTGTGTACGCGCTAAGTCTATCCCTGTAATACCAGATAATTTTGGCTTGGCTCCAGTGGCTACAACCAAATGATCATAATGATAAATTTGTAATTCACCCGCAAACGAATGCGCGATAACTTCATGTTGCTGCGGATCAATTTTCTTAGCAATCATATTCATTTGAAACTCAACGCCAGTCGACGTTAATTCTTGTAAATCCCGATGAGCTAATGAATGCCAATTGGGTACCTCCCCACTAACTGCATAGGGCAATCCACAAATTGATAAATTAGGGTACTCATCTGCCAATAATACTTGAACTCTTAGTTGCGGTTTAAGTTCTTTGGCCTTTAAGGCCGCTGAAATACCAGCGTCACTACCACCGATGATCAATAATTTTTCTGCATCACGTACCATTTAATTAATTCCTTTCACTCCGGTTAATGAACACGTGCCCGACTTAAATCTTGCTGTAGGTAGTCTGAGAACTCTTGAAAAGTTGGATAATCTTTTTGTTTAACGATTTTACCATTGACCATAGTAATTGGTAAAATTGCGACGCCATACTTTTCTAATAAGTCATGCACTTGTTGACTATGAACAAAGGCATCTGGGTTTTGTGCTAGATTTTTACGTGTGATTCTGTTTTTGCTGTCTGCATTAACATGACGCTGAATTGCAGTCGTTTGAATAAGTTTCTTGTTAACACTTGGCCCACAAACACCAGTTGCGCAACACATTGCTGCTTCAAAAATCTCTATTTTGATCATCTTTTACCTCACCTATCAGGCGGTCAAAATGATCAAACTCTTTCTCCACTTGAGTATAGTCACGAAAATAACTAACCGCTAAATTATCTAGAATTAACTAATTGATTTGCAAAAAGGCCGTTTCCACCTGAGACAAGTTCTGTTGAATTACTAGTTCATGGCTATATTTTAATTCAAGCAGATTAATTTATTGATTGGCTTGAATCAGATACGCCGCAGAAATTGCTTCTATTTCTGCACTTACAACTTGCTTCACCAAAGTATCGATTATGTTTAGACTATTGCCCAATGAATTCTGTTGCTCATATTTAGTTTGCATCATAATCAGCTATCCTTCCTTAACCAAAGATACTTAACGATAACCATAAACCACATAGTGTAATGAATAAAACTGGAATCGTGATCGTGATACCAATTTTAAAATAAGTGCCCCAAGCAATCTTAACGTCCTTTTGCGCTAGAACATGTAGCCAAACTAAAGTTGCTAATGAACCGATTGGCGTAATTTTTGGTCCTAGATCAGAACCAATAATATTAGCATAAACTAAGGTTTGGTGCATTAAGCCAGAGACATTCGCCCCTTTGATCGATAAAGCATTGATCATCACAGTTGGCATGTTATTCATGGCCGACGACAAGAACGCAGCCATATAGCCCATGCCCATGGTGGCGACAAAACGCCCACCAGTTGCCATTTTAGCAATGATTCCCGCAAGCAATGCCGTTAAGCCAACGTTTTGTAGGCCATAAACCACCACGTACATTCCAATTGAGAAGAAAACAATATTCCACGGTGCACCTTTAATAACGGCCTTGGTATTGACGTGATGACTTAGCTGACCGACTAGCAAAAAGATCAAGGCAATCGTCAAAGCAATAATCGAAACTGGAATATTTAGGAAGCTACTGCTAAAGTAACCAATCAATAACGCTGCCAGCACGACCCAAGAAAATTTAAATAATCGTTGATCCTTGATCGCCGATTTTGGTTCAGCAACTTGGCTGGCATCATAGTGTTTAGGTAACGCCTTACGAAAATATAAGTACAAAATACCGATGCTAGCAACTAATGAAAAAAGATCCGGTAGCCACATCCGTAGCGCATACTCCGAAAATGTGATACCAAAGAAATCAGCTGATACAATATTGACTAGATTACTGACAACTAACGGTAGTGATGTTGCATCAGCGATGAAGCCACTAGCAATGATAAATGGGAAAACCCGCTTTTCATCGAAATGTAACGCACGGACCATTGCCAAGACGATCGGCGTTAAAATCAACGCTGCACCATCGTTAGCAAATAAGGCGGCGACAATTGCACCTAAAACGGCGATCAGAATGAACATGCGCACGCCATTACCTTTAGCTAGCCGCGCCATATGTAAGGCAGCCCACTCGAAAAAACCAATCTCATCCAAAATTAGTGAGATCAAAATAATTGCGACGAAAGATAAAGTCGCGTTCCAAACGATTCCGGTGACAGTGCCAACATCTTTAAACGTGACCACCCGGAATAATAGTGCTAGAACGGCACCACCAATCGCAGTCCAGCCAATTGATAGTCCCTTAGGTTGCCAAATAACAAATAATAATGTCAGTAAAAATATAAAAACGGCGAAAAAGACTTGCATGGTTCCTCCCAACTACCAAAATCAGGGTATTGCTACCCTGATTAATTGATACCTTTATTTCAAATTTTAATAACGCTAAATCGTTAATAACGCCTGCTCAAAATCTGGTTGCCATTGTTCAACTGCAAAATGACCATTGGAAATCTGCTTAACCTTTTCGATCCATTCAACTTCATTTTGCGCCCGGGCCTGCAAACAAGGATGCGTTGTTTCCGTTGCCAGCATACTTTGATTGACCAACCACCAGGTGTGCGCAATTTGGGCCCGATCTAGATCATCATTCAAGCGCATCGACTCATAAACTGGCGTTGTTTCCGGTAAAGTCACCATTACAATTTCAGTCTGCGCTGGATCTTGTAGCCGCGGTAACAGATCAACGATTGCTTGAGGCACATCACCGGCAGTGCGTTTGACTTCTTTGGCATAGCTTTGAGTCGAATCCAGTAGCAGTAGCGTATGGCCGGTTGGCGCCGTATCGATGACTACAACATCACTATCATTTTGGGCGACAATGTTAGCAAAAGCGCGGAAAACGGCAATTTCTTGCGTACATGGTGAGCGTAGATCCTCAGCCACATAGTCAACATCGGCCGATTTCATGGTTTGACGCGCCGTCGTCAGCACTTCATTTTGATAGTCCTTAAGTACCTGCTGTTCATCAATATGACTGATGGTGATTGCAGGATCATCTGTGTTAAAGAAATCAAGATGATCAGCCGGATCAGTGGTGGCTAAATGAACGGTTTTATGCTGGGCCACCAGCTTTTTAGTGATCTGCACGGCCACCGTAGTTTTACCTACGCCGCCTTTACCCATGGTGAAAATAATTTTTTTGTTAGTCTTAATTAAATCAGCAACAATGGTATCTAAATTAGGATAGTGATTGGTAATTGCCGGATAAGTTGCTAAACTTGGTTGTTCCGGTTGTAAAACTAATCTCAACTTATCTAGGCCAGTAACATTGTACGCTCGTAACGGTACTTCTGCTTGGGGCAACGCCTGTAATGTTGCTGGCATCTGTTGCAAATCAGTCTGCTGCTGCTCAAAAATAGCATGGGAAGCACGATCAGTCGGTGTTTTCAACGTTCCATTAATAATTAATTGTTGATTTTGCATGCCAATATCAGCTAATTCTTGGGCTGCCCGCGCCGCTTCCAGTAATGATGCTTTTTGGGGACGCGTGACTAACATTAAGGTGGTCAATTCGCCATTACTTAAAGTAGCCACAGCCTTGGCGTAAATTGCTTTTTTGTCGCCCATCCCGGCTAGTTGGCCTAAGCATGAAGCCCCACGATCATTTTCCGCCAAGTAATTATTCCAAGCTGAGGGCAATTGCAGCATACGCAACGCATGACCAGTCGGCGCTGTATCAAAAATAATATAATCAAAGCGCTGATCGACAGCGGGATCAGTTAAAAATTTAGCGAATTCATTAAACGATGCGATCTCGACCGTACATGAACCAGACAACTGTTCCTCCATATTTTTGACTGCTGCATCCGGTAACACGCCGCGGTAAGGACCAACGACGCTTTCCCGATATTCACCGGCAGCAGTCACCGGATCAAAGTTAGCGGCAAATAGACCGGGCACACCGGTGATTGCCTTGGGTTTATTGGTCAAATCAGTATCAAATACATCCTGTAAATTACTAGCTGGATCAGTGGAGACCAGCATCACTTGCTGACCGCTATCAGCTAGATTGATGGCGGTGGCACTAGCCGTTGTGGTCTTACCGACGCCCCCTTTACCAGTGAAAAATAAATAATGAGTTAAATTAGCATTTTGTGGTTGATATTCGCGCATATATATTCTCCTAACATAGATAATCATCTATATATAATTTAAAAGAAACGGCTGTGCCATTTCTTGCTTCAACCAAAAAATTAGCAGCAGCCACTTCCACCACAACAGCCGCTTGATTGATCAGCCGGCACGAAAACTAAACCAGTATATTCCGATAACTCATCAATTGTTGGGTAAGCGCCGGTTTTAACAATTTTGCCGTCGACAACAGTGATCGGCAATGTTGCATCGGCATCATCCTTGATTGCAGCTAGAATATCGGCCCGCTGACTAAAGACATCTGGATTATTGCTAAGATTATACCGGTCGGCTTCAACGCTGGAAACACCTTGTAACGCGTCAAACGCTGAAGTGATCATTAATAGATCTTCATTGACCGCTGGCCCACAAACCCCGGTAGAACAGCACATCGCTGGTTCAAATAATTCAACTTTTTTCATTAGTGATAACAACCTTTCTGGAATGACTTGTCTGCTGATCTATGCAATCGTCACCATGACAAACGCATTCTTCATTGCTGGCTAAAAGTAGTTCAGTCCCTTGCCTAAATTTAGCCGTAAATTCAGCCTGCAATGTATAATGCTGCCACTTACCCTCTTTACGTGCCGTGACGATCCCAGCATTTTGTAAAACTTTCATGTGGTGCGATAACGTTGGTTGTGAAAAATCAAAATGTTCTAAAATATCACAGGCACAAAGCGAACCGCAGGAAAGTAAATCAATGATTTTGAGACGATTAGGGTCAGCCATTGCTTTTAGCATTAGCACATAATTTTGATAATCCATTGACGTTCTCCCCTCACAAATATAGACACGTATCTATATCTACAATATAGACCTATATCTATGTAAACGTCAAGCATTATTTCAGCTAATCTTTTTTCGATTAGTTTGCTTTTTGGGTTTCATTTTCTATTTTTATCTGTATGTATATAGTGAGCAGGCAATAACACCTGTGAGTCCTTTGAAAACTGAATATTGCTACCCTGACTTTCTGACTTTACTTGAACTGTTGATCTGCGGACGCCATGACCAGAAGTGCGAGCGCCTCCCACACTTTGATTACGATTTTTAACTGATGATCGTACAAGTTAAGTCAATAATGATACTTCCGCGAGGCTCCCACGTAAGCAGGAGAGGTGAAATTCCTATGTCCGTTAGTGACGGAACTGGGTAGCAAGTTTTCCGACACAATTGAGCTGCACTTATTCCCCAATCCTGTTAATATGGAAGCTAAGATATACGGTCTAGCTTCCAGCGAAAGGAGGCTAATTATGGTTCACGTTGTCACTATGACTAAACATGAACTTGTGGCTTTAGGATATGGACCTTGGGCTTCTAAAGACATTATCAGACGTGCAAAGCTGTTAATGGTCCAGAAAGGCTGTCCATATTACGAGTCACCAAAGCTAGGCCGCGTTCCAGTAACTGCGGTTGAAGAAGTATTAGGTCTTACGCTCAATGCGCGAACTCTTTCAGAGTTAGCTAAAATCGGTGCATCTGCGTCAGAGGAGCAATCATAATGACAAAGACAACCGAAGTAATAAAAAAAGCAAAAGACGGCACCTATTATTTCCGTGCCAACATTGGTGTGGATGAACGAACTGGTAAACGTGTCCAAAAACGCCGTAGCGGATTTAAAACAATGCGTGAAGCAAAGACTGCTTATCGTGATTTAATGGCGAATGGGGTTAAAGAAGGTTCAACAGATCAGATTACCTTTGGTGACTTCTGCCAGCAATTCTTTATTCCTTGGTATGAAGGTCATGTCAAAAAGGCTACTTTTGACAGTCGCGTTAGCGTCTTTCGAAAGCAATTCAAAGGATTTAACAAGTATTTCATTAACAAAATTACGCCGGTGGACATACAGAAATGGCAAATCATGATGAAGAGTCAAGTAAGTAATTCATACACCCGCCTAGTTCAATGCTTGTTATCTTTGGTTTTTGATCGTGCAATTGTA
>NZ_BAAKGN010000054.1:0-22764 GCF_059704265.1 Secundilactobacillus sp. MJ173 | reverse complement strand
GTAAATGTACCAGTCTTAAAGTCTTCAGCAGTCAACGCGTAATTTCCGTTAGCTGCTTGTACTTTAGCTTGCCCGTCTGCGTTCAAGCTAACCGTGTAAGTCCCGACATTTTCAGGAACACCGTCAACTGCGTGGTTCTTGCTATCAATGAAACTGAAATCGGCGTTCGTCAAGTCAGTTGCGGCATTGAGCTTGTCGCCATAAGTCAAATCAAAGGTTGGCGTCGGATCGCCGTAAACTTTACTTTGATCATTAACTGTGGCTTCAGTCGTGACATCATCTTTTGTCGTTGATTTAGCAGTGATTGTAAACGTACCAGTCTTAAAGTCAGCGATGCTGAAGGTGTAGTTTGGGTTAGCCGTCTTTATTCTAGCTTGCGCATCATCCGTTAACTTAATCTCATAACTCCCAGCATCAGTCGGTACGTCAGTTATGGTGGTCGTTCCTTGAGTGAACGTAAAATCAGCATTGGTTAATGTGACTTTATTCAAGTTGCTACCAAACGTTGCAGTGAAAGCCTTTGGTGCTTCACCAAACGTAATTTTTTGACTATCTGGTGTTATTTCGGTTGTCGCATCGTTTGCCACCGTTGTCTTCGGATTAATGGTTAACATACCATGCTGAATGATCACAACCTTGTAATTCGTGCTTGGTGTTGCTAGAGCTGGCGTCAACAAATATTGGCCAACATCATTTCCTGCCTTACGAGTAACAGTAACATTCAACTTTTCACCGTTAACTGTCCCATCAGCATAGCCTGTCAATGGGCGATCGTTTTCACCATAAACTTTGCTTGCATCATTGGCAATTAGTGAAATGTTTTTCTGCCCAACCGTTAAGCTACCATCCTTAAAGGTCACTTTACTGAAGTCAAAGTTCGGATTGGCAGCCGCTAAAGCTACTTTTCCAGCATCATTCAAAGAAACAGTGTAAGTACCAGCATTCAAATAATTCCCACTGTAATCAGTATCTTTTGCATTGATGGTGTAATCAGCTGGGGTCAGCGTTGAGGTTACTAAAGTGTGCCCTTCAAAGGTAATGCCATAACCGGCATCACCATCTTTTGTAACATCACCGTATGTGGCCGGTTTAGTGGTAACAGATACTACTCCTGTCAGTGCTAAAGCTGTGATAGTCAGCGTACCAGTGTCCAAAGTAATCTTATAGTTACCACTGTCACCAGTGTTTGAATTCGTAACCGTTAGATTATGCGTGCCAACACTCTCGCCTGCTGCTGTACCAGCATCCGCGCGGTTAACCGTATAATCAACCTCATCAGTTCCAACTAACCCATCTCGTGTTGCCGTGTAAGCAGGATCCGAATCGCCAAAGACTTTGGTTGCACCTTCTGGCGTGATGGTAAGTGGTTTCTGAGTGATTTTGAAGGCACCAGGCGTGACATTAGCCATAGTCAGTGTGTAGTTCTTATTAACATTCTGGAGCTTATCTAATCCATCCTGAGTCAACTTGATCGTATAGTCGCCAACCACATAATTGCCGCTGGTAGATTTCGTTGTGCTTGAAAGTTGATAATCGTCAGCAGTAAGGTCAACGCCATCAACCTTTAGCACACTGCTGTCAGCAGCTGTTAAGGTTGGTGTTAAACCACTGCCATATACAACGTCGCCTTGGTTGACTGTGACAGTACCTGTGGTTGTAGCAGGCGTAATCTTAAAGGTACCAGTTTGATTTGTGAAGGTATAGTTAGCATTGTCCGCTTCGCTTGCGGTGATAGCGTACGTACCAACGTCATTACCTGCTTCACGCTTAACCGTAATATCAACACCATCGCTAGTAAGGAGCTTGTCAGCATTAGTGGTGAAAGTCAGTGCAGGATCACTACCGTTAGCACCGTTATATACTTTGGTATTGTTATCAGCTGTTACAGTAACTTCGGCCTTGTTAACCGTCAAAGTAGCAGTCCCAAAGTTAGCGTCCTTGAAGGAGTATTGCGGATTAGCATCCTCAACAGTCTTTTTCCCAGCAGCACTGATTTCAACGGTATAAGTACCAGCGTTCAAGTAACCACCAGCACTATAAGTGGCGTTCACAATTTTAAAATCATCTGCATTCAAAATAGGCAATTTCGTTTGCTTATTATCATCATTCTCTAGGTAGTAAACAAAAGCATACTGCCAGTCAGATGTATCTTGAGTGATTACCCCATAGGTCGCTGGAATTGCCACAATGCGAACTGTTCCAGGCGCAACAGCATTAGTAATCGTCAACATCCCATTGTTCACGGTGAAATCATAGTTCGGATTATCACCCAGCGTAATGGTTTCAGCGTACGTACCAACCTCTTCACCAGATGCTCGGTTAATGGTGAACTTTAAGTTTGCGACACCATCCAACACACCAGTAGTTTTAACCGTCATGTCAGGATCCGATTCACCCTTTGCCTTGGTTTTATTATCAACCGTAATGGTGGCTTTCTTTTTATTAACAACAAGTGTTCCGGTTGGAAAAGCAAAGTTGGTGAAATCGTAATTCTTATTAGCATCTGCAATTTTTATCATTGCTTCTATGGTCAATTCAACTTTGTAGGTACCCACATTCAACAATCCGTTTGTGTAAGTCGCACCATCAATTGTAAAATCAGATTGCTCTAGTTCAGGAATTGTTAGCTCTGTACCCTGATGAGTAGTCGTAAATGCTCCAACCTGGTCACCATAGGTAATGGCTGAAATTGAATTCATGGTCAGCGTATCTGTTGATAGAGGTGCTTCGATCTTGAAGAATACTTTTGCAAAGTTCACCGTGTAGTTTTTGTTGGGGGTCGTTACCGTACCTATTTCCTGATATTCGTTAACAGGATCATCTAGTTTACCTGATTGGCGAGTGATGGTATACGTCAATGGACTATCACCAGCTAAGATTCCATTGGCGGTTGTAATCGTGCCACCCATATTTTGGGGTTCTGGTTTCAAATAATACTTTTCATACGCAGTCGGCGTAACTGTTAAAACAACCGGGTTTACTGTTAACGTTCCCTTTGTAAATTCAGAATCACTGATGAGGTAGTCTGAATTAGCCTGCCGAATCAAGGCTTTACCAGAATCGTTAATGATAACATCATAGGTACCCGCTTCCAGATAACCGCCAGCAGAATACGTGGCACCCACGATTGTATAATCGCTTGCTGTCAAGGTAGCAGACTTAAGGTCAGTACCAGCGTGGGTAAAGCCAAAATCAATTGACGCATCCTTGGTAATCTTGCCGTAATCAGCAGTACCAGTACTTTGATAGGCATTTGGCTGGAAAGTATCCTTGCTGACTTTTTTGATTGTAAAGAAGCCAGTATAAGAATTAACTGCATAATTATCAATATTGGCTAAGTGATAGTCAGCAGAAATCATGTAGGATTTGCCAGCTTTTTCACCTGCCTGACGACTGAGTACATAAGGGAAATCATCACCCGTTACAACACCGGTAACTTTTGCAGTTAACTTTGGATCCGGTTGTCCCTCACCTTTAACTATTGGATCAATATTGATATTAATTGTTGCTTGCTTGACTGTTAGTGTACCCGTTACAAAATCAGCATCCGTCAAACCTGCATCTGGATTAGCTGCTTCAATCGCGCTTTTGGCTGCAGGGCTTAACTCAACTTTATAAGTCCCAGCATTTAAATGGTTGCTTGTTGAGTAGGCTGCGCCATCGATAACGAAATCGGCGGCCGTCAATGCTGGTATTGTGATGCTGTCACTGCTTGCCGTCACTTTAAAACCATAATCGAAGGATTTACTGGTGTCTTCCCCATAAGTACTCGTGGCATTACCAATGGTAACTGTGCTTGAAACCGTTAATGTTCCACTCGCAAAGTTCTTTGTGCTATCTAGCTTAAGTGCCGGATTAGCAATCGCAAATTTAGCCAATCCGCTTGGACTCAACACAACGGTATATTGACCAGCTTCAAGGTGGTTGTTAGCATCATACTTCGCATCATCAATCGTATAATCTGAACTTGTTAAATTTGTTGGCACAACAATTGCTGTCCCTGTGCCACTCTGAGTTGTGGTAAAACCATAGTCTTTATCAGTCCCATACGCGATTGTTTTTGAACCCACTGTGACAACATTAGTCGTTGTCGGGTCACCAACGTGCAACGTGGCTGTACCTTGAGTATAGGAGACAGTATTAATGTTGAAGTATTCAACCTTGAAAGTGTAGTCGCCTTTGGTAGCAGTACTAATACTGTCATAATCTGGTGAAGTAATTGCACTCGATGCAATTGAATCGCCGTTTTCATCCGTAGCACTAGTAATGAAGGAAGAAAGTGTTGGCTTTGTTGCACCCACAGCAACTGTTTGGTCTTTTGTGACGATGGAAGCATCCGACTTTTTATAGACGTATTCAAAGTTTCCGGTAACTGAAGCTCCTGAAGTGTACATATAGCGAATATAATAAAGCAAATCACTAAGACTACTCAGTGAATGATCAACACTGCCCCAAATAATAGAACCTTTATCTTCAAAACTTTTTGACGATTGAATCATGCCAAACCAAGCCGACAAAGTATTGGACCTACCATCAATTGACAGATTAGAGCCATTTAGATCAATTTGGTAACCATCAAAGTACGGTGGTTCACCGATATTTTCATCAGCTGCAATCGTTGTTGTAGTCGTTGACGCAAGTGTAGTACCTGTATTGGTCTTATAAGATTGTGTCAAATCAATACTGGCTGCATCTGTACGTGCTTTTACTGGAACTAGACTACCATTAGACAGCACATACAGAGTACCATCATTGGCATTCACCACACGCTTGTTATAGTCCGCTACGATTGCATTTTGTTTATCAGCATCTAAACCTTTAATAGCTTGAGCTAACTCCAGTAGTGTGGAAGGCTCACTTGTTGAATCAGTCTTAGCATCATCGCTGACTAATTTGGCCTTTAAAGCAGCTTTAGTAGCCGTGGCATCAGTAGCGGTTGCTTTATTTTGAGTATCTGTTTGTGAATTTGAAGTACCACTATCGCTTACAGAAGAAGCGTTTACATTAGTTTTATCCCCACTAGAAATAGCAGCACTAGATGACTGTGCTGCTGCAGTATTATTTGTTAACTGAGTTGAAGCTGGATCATCAGTTACATCAGCAGCCTTTTTAGGACTATCGGTTTGCGTTGTCCCTGATGATACAGCAGTAGAAGCCTTCACAGAACTAGTGGTTGGAGTCACCGTTGAGGCACTCTTGTCACCGGTAGTTGTGGACGCCTGTGTTGAATCTGTATTGCTTGAATTAGTCGCAGTAGCTGTGTCGCTCTGCTGATCAGCACTGGCAGCATCAGTTGTTTCCTTTGCTGTCATGCTCTGATCAGTCGTCGCAGTTTCACTGGACTTCAAAGTATAAGTACCAGTATCGGCTGGTGTTTCAACAGTTTGATTGGTACTAGTTGAGTCAGCCTCAGCTGTTGTATCAGCTTGCGCGACGTTACCACCTAGTCCAACCATGCCTGCTCCCATAGACAACATGAAAATACCAGCATACAGCCAGCGTTTTCCAGCTTTAAACATTTTATAGTGCACTTTTTGTTCGCTAAACGCATCAAAGCGTTTCTCGCCCAAATTTTGATTAGAATCAAAATGGATTTTCATGATAATCCCCCTCCAAAATAATCATGACCAACTTATTCAAATGAGTGAATCTGACATACGTCACGAAGTAACAGTCAAAATTACCGTTTAAATCTTAAGAATAAAATAGTTAACCCCATCAATACTTTGAATGCAAGACTGATAAACATAATAAACTGTTTATCACAAAAATGATGAGGACCTCATACCTCCAATCACCCTTATGCCTATTCTTCAATACTACTAACGGCATGATACAATATTTTGGAATCGTTGTCACCTGTGACGTATCAGCGTTTTAACCATAAATCTAACAATTTTAATAAATCAAAAACATTATTTTATCATTAGCTAGTATTAATATATATTTGCAACCATTTCGAAAACCAAGTCATATCACTGTTTAGCTTAATCAAATGCCATTAAATTTCAGAAAACCCAACTTTTTCCGGTGTACGTACGGGAAATATTGGGATAATCAATGCCGTTAACTTTGCAAAAAAATATAAAAAATTTTTTTATTTTAATTCAACTGTCATCCGTAAAATTATATAAACGATTAAATCTAAATTTTTGTATTTATGACCGACATAATCAAAAAAATCTATTCCAAATGTGATATAAAAACTATCCTAATAGCATTTATAGAATAAATATATTGAGCCTTTATAATTTGTTATAATAAATTCTCATTTTAGTTTTCATATCATTCACCGTGAAATATAATAAATCTAGTTTACTTTACCAGTTTTTTCTAACAAACTAAAAGAAGCCTTCCTAGACTTCATCTCCAGGAAAGCTTCTTTTTGATTCGACCTCTTCAACTAGCGCGTTTTATAAGCTAAATCAAAGTAGGCCGTTTTTAACATCAATTAGTTATTTAAAATTCAAAGTAAAATCATAAGTATGCTCATAGTTTTCATCATCGTCATTATCAGTTTCATAATCGGCATCAAACTTATATCTTAATGTTTTTAGTGAGCCGACACTGCTTAATTTTTGAATCGGCAACGTGACATCTCCAGCCTTCGTGACACCTTTAGCTATCTCACCATCCCAGTCCTCCATAGAGTCTGCATCATGTTGCTCACCGTTACTGTATATAATTGTTCCTATAGTTGGGTAAGCACCAATATCTCTTGTAGGCGAAACGATGAAGTGTACCCGCACATATCCTTCAATATTAAATTTTCCATCATTTTCCGAATCATATTGATGCGGCTTGGCAAGTTTGTAGACGGTAACTTTATCCACACCAATTTTGGCAGCAGACCAATCTGAATCAGAATAATTGATCTTATAAGACTTCTTATCAGAAATCGCATACTTCTCATCATCCACCGTAACTGATGGAGACGCTTTTTTTGAAGTGGCGCTTTCAGCATCGCCTTTTTCAGTCTCAGTCGTGTTATGAGCGGTAACCTCACTTGACTGATCTGCTTTGGACTCTGAACGATCCTTTGAACCGCCAATTGAACTAATAATCAAAATAATTGCTACAACGGCTAGGACCCATGACCACCACTGCTTGTACCAGGGAGTCACCTCCACAAACTTACGACCATCTTTATCTACAAATTGCTTTTTTGCCACGTTGACAACTCCTCTATTTTCAGCTTTTAGTGTCACTCAGTGTTTGGACAATGTGATAGGGAAATTCTTCATGGTATTGCATCGTCAAAATGAAGTATCTGTTTCAATATATGCAAATGAAAGTCCTATATTATCATCAAGTTAAACTCAAAATTTCAAATAACTGGAACTGTTCATTCAGTGCTTCCGATTACAGGTACTTTTCTGGAATAGTAGACTTTGGCTGGTAAATAACGCAATCTATATCAGATAAGCGTAAGCATTAACAATACCTGATTATGACTACAATTTCAATAACAATTCATCTATATTACTTTATCGACTGATAAGATTAAAATAAGCATCAATATCTACCGTCTATTACTCCTTCAACTACGCAAAAAAGGAACCCTCAGATTCTATCCAAGGGTTCCCTTTGCATTTCTAAAATTCACAATCCTAATCCCGTTTCCGCCTCTTCAGCCCCAGCACACTCATCAATAAGCTCAATCCGAGTACACCAAGTCCAGCAGCAGCGTTTTCGTTAGTTTCATTGGTCTGTGGTAATTGTCCCTTAGCGGCCGCACTTTGTTGCGCATCCGTCTTAGTGCCAACAACCGTTCCAGCTTGACCACTGTTCTGAGTAACCGTTCCAGTATTGACCATCTGGCTCGTACCAGTGGCCTGACCGCCATTAGTCGTTTGGCCAATCTGTGTTGTTTCGGCAGTTCCACTGGTTTGACCATCTGTCCCTTCAGTTACCGCAGCACCGCCAGCATCCGTTTCAACTTCATTATCACCAGCGGGTTCACCGCCATTATCCCCATCTGGGACAACGGTTTGCTCACCATCACCAGGGGTAACCACTTCGCCAGCACCCGAACTAGGCATCGTGACACGGAAAACAATCGTGGTGGTGTTCTCACCAATGGTTTGGCTATCTGTCTGCCCTTGAGCAAGAACGTAACCCGTTGGTACCTTGGCGCTGACAACGTCGCCTGGATTACCAATGAAATCACCCGTTCCAACTACTGCTCCACTATCGTCCACATACTGAACTAGGTAGCTCTTAGCACTTGGCGCGGTATCTGGTACCGCGCTGCCATTGGCAATTTCAATCCCCGTTGCCGGTAATTGTGCTGCAAAGTAAGTCACTGTCCGTGTAGCATCAGCAAGCTGAGCAGTTGGATCAGCCGTTCCACTGATTGGTGTAGCCGCCACACCCGCAACTGAAGCGACATCCGGCACATAAGCCGTCGTCGCGTTCACTTGGATCACCGGTGCCTTCACCGGGTTAGTCCCGGTTGAATTTGGCGTTGCCGTCCAAGTTCCTTTGGTAAAGTCATGAACCACCGTCCACGTGATAGTTTGGGTATCATCCGCTGGTAATTTAGCAGCATCAACATTACCAGTAGTAGCTGGCACAAACTGCGTCGTCACGTTTTGCACAACGGTAGTCGTTGCCACTTTGTCCTGCACGCCATCCGTTGGTAAAACAGCTTTATAATACGTGATGGTCCTCGGGCCAGTCGCATTTTCAATCGCGCTGGTCGGATCTGTCGTCCCTCTAAACGGTGCTACAGTGATACCTGCAACCGAGTTAACATCAGGTACATAGGCAATCGTACCATCCACCTGAATCGCTGATGCTGTTACTGGGTCAGTGTTCAAAACATCTGGCGTTGCTGTCCAAATTCCAGTAGATGAATCGTAAACTACCGTCCAGGTTATCGACTGAGTCACACTGGCTGGCAATACAGAAGCTTCCATGTCAGGCGAAGCAGCCACAAAATTGGTTGTCACGGGCTGTACAACCGTGGTCGTAACTTGCGTTGGCTAATCCTTCAAAGCATCGTATTTCTGATTAACACTATTATAAGTGTCATCCAGTTGTGCTTTGGTTGCTGGATTACTAGTGACTGGATTGCCGTTTTCTTTTTCAAGTGTTTTCGCCTTAACTTGCTCATTGTATTGAGTTAAATCAGTCTCATATGCATCTTATTGATCATCATACTGCGACTTCGCAGAATTAAGTGTCTGCGAATCCTGCTGAAACTGGTCCACAGAATCCTTATAACCACCCGTTTTGTAGTCTGTGTAGTTGTCCAGTGCTTTTTGAGCGGCGGCTGGATCTGTGGCAACACTGGTATTACCAGTACCATCAGCTTGAACTTGAGTCATTGACGTCCCCGTTTGAGAAGTGCCGTTCGCCCGAGCCGTGACACCACTGCTCATCATTAACGCACCACTCATCAGTAAAACGCCCATCCCCGCAAATAGCCATTGTTTCTTAGCTTTATACATTTTATAGTGCAAAATTCGTTCCTCATGATTTAGCATTAATATCTCCCCCGTGAACTACTCGTCACTAAAGTAACGAGCTTCTAGGAACACCGCTGACTTACGTATCATTCAAAGCATGGTGCGCAGAGGTTACGGCTATTGACTAAGGGCTGTTCCAGCCCAATTGGTCTTTTATGATGCTGTTGCTTTTAGAATGTTCATTGCGGCATTGATATCACGATCATGATTAATCCTGCAGTTGGGACACGTCCACTGGCGAATGCCTAAGGTATGCTTGCCGTCATCGTAGCCACAGTTGGAACATATTTGTGAAGTTTTCCGTGGGTTGACAGTGACCAGCTGTTTCCCATACCAAGCACACTTATATTCCAGCATTGTACGTAGCTTTCGCCATGACTGATTGACAATTGCCCTAGATAGTTTGTGATTTTTCAGCAGATTTTTGGCTTTCAAATCTTCAATCTTAATCACATCATGTTGTTCAACCAGTTCTTTAGTGACGTTATGCAGATAGTTATCCCGTTGATTGGCAATCTTCTCATGATATTTAGCGACCATGTGCTTAGCCTTCAAGTAGTTCTTAAAATCGGCCAGTTCTCTGGGTTCGGGTACCTGATTGTGCTTATCCCAGGCGATCTCTTTTTCGGCTTGACGTCTGCGACGAGCCAAACGCTTTTCCCAGTAATGTTTCTTTTTACTGAGCCGTTTATCAAATCTGATGGTGGGGTATTTGATCCCGTCGGAAGTAATCATGAGATCAGCAACACCCATATCAATACCAATGATTTTTCCAGTACTGTTTAATGGCTCAATATCAGTATCAACCAGAATAATGGCGTAGAACTTGCCGGTAGCGGAGAGTCGAATCGTGACGTTCTTAATTTGACCAACGGGTTGTCGGCCAGCTTTAAATCTTAGGCATCCCAGTTTAGGCAGTTTAAGATGATGCTGATCAATCACCTGAATATTGTGATTAACGGCGTTACATTGATAGCTTTGTTTGGGAAACTTACGGGACTTGAACTTCGGAAATCCCTTGTGTCCTTTGAACAGTTTTTGATAGGCGTGATGCAAGTCGCGACTCACATGCAACAGAGAAGTCGATTCCGCTGCTTTAAGAAAGGGATATTCTTTTTTCAAACACTTAATGAGGTAGTTCATGCCAAACTCGTTAACGTAACTGCCCCCGTTGGCATAGCGCTGCTTCTGCATATCAAGCAACTGATTCCAAACAAACCGGCAGTAACCGAAGTTGACCGTGATTTTTTCCTGCTGTTGCGTAGTGGGATAGATACGGGTTTTAATGGCTTTTAGCGTCATAAGCAATAACATCCTTTGATTTTATTGTTACCAAACGTACGTTCTTATTATACGGTATTTCCAACCAGTTGCCAACAAACAATGTCATAAAAAAGCAATTCATCACGTCCTTAAAAGAACGGGTTTCCTTGCCCAAATTCAAAAAGGGATGTTTTTATAAAAATAACGATAATCATCAGGCTATTATAAGTTAGCAAGACAGTCATCATAGAGTTAATTTACAATTTTTATCATTTAATAGTCATCAACGCATTCCTGATTATTTATTTAGAAAAATAAATTTTAAGATAACTAAAGACTAATGTGCATTGTAGGAAATAGTGTTAAGTCAACGACTTAACAGATTGCTTTTATTAACAACCTTTATGATTTTAAAGTATCAAATTTGGTTTCGCTTACATTTTTAATACCAATCACTCTTAGAGAAAGAGACACCTTGTCCCAACACCCACCGTTTAGCTATAATAATAGGTAATTACATCGGGAGGTTCGCTATGAACTACTTTTTAACATCCTACTTTAACGCCACCCCATCGGCCATTGAAATCGCTGAGATCAGACGGCTAAAGATGTTCGATCAAATCGGTGCCCCAGCCAAAATTGTCACAGCCACTAGTGCCTGGAATGATGAACACATCTTAGCCCAACTGGGTATTCAGCAGCGTGTGGTCAACCTATACCGCTTTTACCAGCAGCTGGATCGGTATGATGGCCCCAAGAAGACTGCAGCAACCATTCGCAATACCCTACCTGATCTACCCTTTACAAATAATGCCGTCCTAGATAACGGCAAACCGGTCATCAAAATTCACGACACGTACGGCGAACTGACTTACGTGGACTACTTGGACCTATTCGGTTTCACCAACCGCCGCGATTTCTATGAAGATGGTGTTCATAGTTATTCTGAGTTCTACGATGACCATGCCAAGCTGCAGCTGAAGCAGTACTACAACTATCAGGGCATCCCAGTGATCACTTGCTACTACCACGGTGGCGCCAATGACCAGCCCATCCTCACCATGATTCAGTTAACCACAGCTCAACAAACGTTTCAATTTCAATCACTGGATGCCTTCCGCGCGCACTTTTTAGACGATCTCGTTGAAACTGGTGATACCTTGATTTGCGACCGAGAGAACTACTGGGGTACTGCCATGGGGCTGATGCAAAAGAACCCACGTCGCATGCTGGTGATCCACGCGGCTTTTACTACCAACGCCAAGCCAGATGGCGAAGTCTTCTCCAGTATCAAAAACACCATCGAACACGGCAAACTTACCAATATCATTACCTCAACTCAGACGGAAGCTAATCACATTCACGCCCGCTTCCCAGAAGTCCCCACCCAGGTGATCCCGGTGAGCGCAGTGCCGAATAAACGATTAACCACGACTTTCCCCTTCGAAGCCCGTCAACCATTTCAAATCATTTCGGTGGCGCGCGTCACCGAAATCAAACAGCTTGACCATGCCATTAGAGCAGTCATCAAGCTACACGCACGTTTCCCGCAGGCGGATTTAAAAATCTACGGCTACGAAGATGGTCAAAACGATTATGCAGAACCTAAGCGACTGAAACAACTCGTCTTTCAACATCAAGCAGCCAATTATATCCACTTCATGGGCTACACGCAAGATCTCAGTCAGGTTTACCAAACGGCGGACTTGCTGTTACTGACCAGTCGCAGCGAAGGTTTCTCTATGGCGGTGCTTGAGGCGCTATCATACGCTTGCCCCGTGGTGAGTTACGACATTCACTATGGGCCTAATGAAATGGTGAAGCCAGGTGAGAATGGGGAGTTGGTACCTGCAAATGATGAAGATGCTTTGACTCAGACACTGACCCATATCTTCGAAAACCGGCAGCAGCTACAGACTTATGGAGAACGTGCACAAAAATCAGTTGTTAATTATAGTGCCAGCGCCATTCAGAGATACTGGGAACACCTACTGAAAAGTTAAGCTCAAATATAAAAGGTTTCAACTTCCGGGATTAGCCTAGAAGTTGAAACCTCATTTGATTACACATTATTATTTCATCAGAACCGTCTATTGACCAATAGAATCAGGCTCCGACCCAAAAACAATCACCGGAAAGACAATCACGCCCGTATTTTTATCGATTGTTTGGGTAGCCGACACCTTAGCCGCCAGCTGATAATTAAGCGGTACGTCAGCCGTAACAGTGTCCCCAAGCTTACCAGTGAAGACGTCCTCACCAATGACCTCTATCTGGCTACCGTCCAGCTCAACGTACTCAACAGGATACTGCTTAGCGCTAGATGGCTTGGTAACGCCGTCTGGTGCAACCTGCGTTTTGTAGTAAGTAACGGTACGAACCAGATTCTTAATGCCATTAGTAGGGTCAGTCTTGCCAGTCATTGCTGAAACGGTGACGCCATTAATCGCTGTCACAGTAGGAACGAAGTAGAAGACTGCCCCACCTTGGTCGTCTTCTTGAATTCCTTGGACGATTGGTAGTTCCACCATCTTGGTCTTGTTTTTAGCCGGTATCGCGGTCCACTGTCCAGTCACGAGATCATGATCCAACGTCCATCTAATGGTCTGGACATCATCATCCGGTAGCTGTAAAGCGTCCACGTGGGCCGTAGCTGGCACAAACCGCGTGGTGATTTTTTGCGTCTTGTGAGTCACAACATGCTGGTGGGCCAGGTGGATTGTCACCGTTTGCACAGTATCACTGCTGCCCACTTTGAACGTACCGGCATCGCGTTGATGAGCTGTTAAAACGTAATTAGCAGGCACCTGTGCCAGCCATTTGACCGTGTCACCGTCAATCTGCTGTAACGTCTGTGTGTCGGTTTTAACCAAAGCGCCCGCGTTATCATCATCGACATAATTCAAATGAACACTCACGTTGACGGCCATCAAACTGACTTGTTTCAGGTCAAACGGTGCCATTGGCGTTACAGTCTTCATCAGCTCAGGTTCAACCGGTAACGTCACGATCAGCGCATCGGGAACCCGCAACAACGTCTGTAAAACACCGGGTAAATCAGCCGTAACGGTTGCTGACTGCTGAATCAAGTCAGTAATTGATTGCGCCAGCTCGGTAGCCGCTTCAAAGAGTGTCGCGTGGGCTTGCACAAAAGCTGCTGAATAAACCATGTTGCCAGCCGCATCAGTAGTGGCGTGTGGGTCTGCTGATTGCACACCAGTCAATAAAGCTGACATCCCCTTATCCACCTTACCAATTACTGCAGAAAGATTGGTCTGTAAACTCTGAAGCGTTAGGTCGGTAGAAAAGCCAGCAGCACCCTTAGAATAAACCAGTGCCACAGCATCAGCCACCGGCACCGTATCAGCATTGGCTGTTAAATTAGCCAGTGCTTTCTTGCCAGTCCTCACCTGCTGGGCGGTCGTAGCAATCGCATTGGTCAAATCAGTCATCATCTGATCTGGCTGATAATCCGTATTGGCCTTTTGCCACAACGGATCTTTGGTCGCTGCTACTTGCTGAAGGGCCTGCAGCGCCTGATTAGCGTTATCAAGCAGATCAGCCGTTTGCGCATTGTAAATTGTCGCTGCCTGCGTCAACATTGTTTGCATCAAGGCTGCCTTAAGCGCCACAGCATCAAAGGGCGCACCAGTAGCGTCGTCAATCGTCTTAACTTGTTGCGTAACCGTTGCCTGAGTGCCCGCAATCGTCTGCAGGAATTCGGCCACAAATGCCGTTTTAAACGTTTTAAGTAAGGGGGCCATCTGCTGTTCCAATAAAGTTGCCCCAATGTCGGCGTTCTTCGCCGCTATTCGGCCAGTCTCACCATCAGCTGTAACCACTGGTAGTGCTGTATCAGTGACCTGCTTTAAGTAATTGAAGAGTACCACTACCTCGCCGTAGGACCCCGTCAGATCGGTTTGATTCGTCTGAACCTTACTCAGATCAGATTGCAAATTCTGCGTAATCACCGGCAAGATGTCATCTTCATAGGTGATCTTACCGTCGCCGTTATTATCGGTATACGTTTCCCCATACAGCGTCGCTTGAACGCTGCCATCCACGGTTTTGACCGCGTCTGGATCAACCGTGATCTTAGCGTCATCCGTGGTCGCGGTAATCGCTGGCAGCTGATCCAATACCGTTGCTAAATGACTGCTGGCATCAGTCGGTCCCTGTAAAGCCGTCTGATAAGCGTCATTCGTCGATGTGGACACTAACTGGGCTGCCTGATCTGAGACACCATCATTATAAGCATCAAGCAACGTCCCCGCGGTCTTGACGCTATCCGGTAATTGATCATACATGCTAGTCAGTGATTGATATGCTCCATCTACTGCAGCGTTTGATTGGATAACCGTATCATTGATATCCGTCTGTTGTGCGATTAATGCGTCATACTTATTTTGAGCAGCAGTATACTCACCATCTAACTGGTCTTTAGTCGCTTGACTGGTCGTTTGATACCCTGGCGCTTTGGTTGCGACATCATTTAGATACTGATTCACTGCTGCTTCATAATCCGTTTGATTGTGATTATAATCAGCCGTATCAGTCGTTACCTGAGCTGCTTGAGTTTGATACTGATCAGCAACCGTCTGATAGGCCCTGTTTTGCTCGTTAAAATCACTTGTCTGGGTGGTTGCGACAGCCTGTGAATCAGCCTGCGTACTACTAGGCGTAACTGAACTAGGATCAGTTGCGGTTGGCACAACGGTCTCCGTTTGCGGTGCAGCCTCCGCCACTGTATCCGCCTGAGCCGTCATTTGATGAAGGCCTAACAATGCCCCCGACACCATCAAAGCGCCCATGCCGGTAAATAGCCACCGGCTTTTTGCTTTGTACATTTTGTAACGAGTGATTCTTTTCGTGTCGTTTGACATGAAATCCCCCCATAATATGTTATCACCTTAATCGTTTTTAACACTGCTTATGTTTACATAGATAGTAAGGAAAGTCAATTTAGGTATCCATGCGGTTTAATGGCAATTTATAAGTATTATCCGCCGTTAGAAATTAAAAAGAGCGGTAAATCAGCACATACGTAACATGCTGATTTATCGCTTTATAATTACTATTCAATCATTTGACTATATACCACGTCAGAAAGTTTTGTGACAGACGTTTTCAACAGTTTCTCCTGTTCATGCATTCCATCCACAAACTCCGTCCAACTATCAGCTTTAGGCACCCCGATACCATATTCCACCATCACTGGTCGCTGACCTTCATCCGCATATTCACCCTCAACTGGCAACTCGGCAACGTTAGTTTTTTCACTACCAGATAAATGAATCAGCATACCGCGCTTGCTTTGAAACCTCAACATGTAAGCCAACATCTGCAACCGGTCGTGACTAGCAACGCCACAAGTGAACTTATACTTGGCATCCAGCGGAATCTGTGGTTTCCCACGCTTGAGGTAATCCGGATAAATGACCCCTTTATCCCAAACATCCCGGAATAAATGCTGCTCAGATTCGCCTTCTCGATTATGTGAGTGGACGTATTCTGGCTCCAGCAAGCGACCAACGTATTCTTCAAATAGCCAGGCGATATCAATCAACACACCATTAAACTTAGCACCCTGACTCGGAGTCAGACTCTTGCCCGCCAAAAACGCTCGGCATACTCGCAATAATGGCCGGTAGTCAGCGTAGTAATTATTGCGAATCCGCACCATTCTGTATTGTCTTAAAAGGTGACGACGATCCCGCGCACGATAATTGGGCGTATGCTCAACCACTAACCGGACACTCTGGCGAATAGTTTCGTCTGCACTTAAAAGTCCCCGCAGCTGCGCATCTCCACGCATGACTTCAATGGCGTGTCGCACCAGCTCCAACACCGGCGTATCGTAAGTAAACTGATGGCTTTGAGACGCAAACCGCCCAACAAAGGGCACGTTAGTCTTCAATTGTCGTTTAAAATCCAACTGACCGTGAATCTGATAATCGTTTAACCGCACATCCGTATAAGCTTTATACAATCCAGCTCGCAAAGCTTTGTTCAACAGTGCTGGAATAAACAGCGCTAACACATTGACACCATTCATAGCCCCAAAATCAAAATCCTTCGACGCCAGCAAATTCACGTGCAATACCCGGTACAGCATGTACTTCAAAAAATAATCGTTGCCACCCGAATCCATCCGTGAGCCAATCATCAACTGATGGTGCTGTCGCTTACCGGACAACGTCACCATGCCCACCAGATTAGTGGTGCGCAACTGTCCGTGATAGTGCGCCATTAAGTAACTATCTTGCGCATTCAAATCAGTGCTGTTACTCAGACTTTGAGGAAACGTCAAAACGCCCATCTGCCCAAGTTGATCCAAATTCTGATCGCAGATGTCCTTAATGAACCGCTTGCCCTGATAGTTCTCAGGTACCACTTGATTATCTTTCAGCTTAATCTTCATCAGCCATCAACACCTCTGCTACTTGCCATCAAACGCTTTTTTAAAGCCCTTGATTCGACTTTGAACATCATCAAGTCCCTGCAGATATTCAGTCAACAGCGGTTCGATATCTTGCTGCCAAATGTTATCCAGCGTCACACCACCATGAGTCAACCGCATCAAATAACTTGGCCCAATCTCATAATTAGCGTTCAAGACATCATCGTGGTTAGCAATCTGGTCGTTCAAACGGATCAAACTCTGACTTGCTTTGTCCCTAAGTGCTTCATCTTCAATAGCATTCAGCATGGGCATGGTATCTGCTGGTTCAATCGGAATAAACCGGAAACGCCGACGCATGGCAAAATCAATACTTTCGGCACTACGGTCAATATCGTTCATGGTACCAATAATATAGACGTTTTCCGGTATGTAGAATTTATCACCCGCCTCATGCATATTGGCATACTGGGTGGTCACCGCACTGGCTTTGCCACGATAACCAGGATCAATGGCGAAGAAGAGTTCACCAAAAATCTTGTTGATATCGCCACGATTGATTTCATCAATGACAAACACATACGGCTTACCTGGATTGTCTTTCGCCTGGTTACAAAACGACATAAAGGTTCCCGGCTGCAGCTCAAACTTTAACTGTCCGTTAACGATTCCTGCTGGGCGCAAACCTTCTACGAAATCCGTGTAGTCGTAACTGGGATGGAACTGCACGAATCCATACTGTGGATTATCCATCAGGTCTTCACGCTTAGTCCCCAATAATCTTGCAGCAATCGATTGTGCTAAGTAGGTCTTCCCTGTGCCCGGTGCACCGTGGAAAATGATGTTGTGGTCACGTAATAGCTCATCGGCGTGGTCCTGTAGACGGGACAACCGGTCAAAAGTCTTCATGAGTCTAAGAATATCAGCATAGGCACCTTCATTAATCGATATATTCTCACTATCAGCATTCTGAACCGCATACCGAATATTGTACGCAGCCACTGATTGACCTGCCAATTCTGTACCTTCTGGAAATTCAAAATTGGTTGTCATGGAATCACCAGTCAGTTCTCGAAAATTGCTAATTTTAGGACTAGCAATATAGATTCGTGGCTTGTCCTGTTCAAGCAAGGAAGCACTCCAGTCGTAATAAAGATTGATCCAGTTAATATTCACATATGGTGTCTTGAGCAGATCATTTCTTTGAGACGCAAAAAGGCGACCAACCTTAGTGCCATCGCTTAACTGAATTGGCGTTCTTTTGCCGTCCCACACATAGTTTTTAGTCTTTTCATGTTCTTCGGGTGGCTCTTCTGCGATTGCTCGTTGGCAGATTCTAAGAAAATCATTCAAATATACTTTAAACTTTATCACATCGCTTTCGTACATGATTCAGCCTCTTTCTAGTAATAATCAGTAAATACATTTCGCAAATAGCCGCTTAATCTCATTCCTACTTTACATTGTGTAATATCGTGGGTGAAAATAATATCGCAATTTAGAGAATTTATAAGCAGAATGAAAATCATTGTTAGTATTTAGAGCTCGGAAAAGCGTCTTAATCCTCTGTTTTTTAAACTTGTAATTGATCGTTTTTAAAACGACTTGATACTTATTTGTGGCGTCTTCTTTTATTAATTCAAATTTTGCTCTCTTTTTGTACTTTAAGGCTTCACGTTTAGCAACCGTCCGAATAATATCCATTGCCAAATCATCTTCTGAAACAGGTTTATCTGGATGAAATAAGCTTTTTAATGACTTATCAACTTCCGAAGTCTTAATTTCCCCTCTTAAGGTCTTCCAACTGTATGTACTGCCTGATTGTTCCTTTGACTCACGCAATTTTTGGGTATACATAGCTGAGAGGTAAAACCATTGACTACCATTATCCAAAAATTGTAAATGACACTCATCACAGAATCTAAATTTTGATATAGCACTAGCAATGACTTCGCCATTTTCCACATAGCATTGCAGGGACTCATATGAATTCTTCAAATTATTTGAAGGAATTAATTTGGTGTTACTAGCCAGATTGCATAAATCATTTGAAAAAGTTAAAAGGGCTTTAGCCGTAAATTCTTTTTGGTGTTGAACACTCTTGATTTTCTTGGTTTGTAATATAAAAAGCATTCTTTCTAAAGTTTTTCTGACTAAATTTCCTGAATTCAATGTAGCAGAGTATTTATCTTTAAACCATGGCAGAAAGCGCAAATTATCAAGCGCTTCCCACAAAGCATTCAAATCATCTCTGAACTCACTGTTAAAATTCTCGACTTCGTTAACCCAAATATTAAAATCAATCGATTGGTGATCAGTGCTTAATTCAAAATACTTATATCTAGCATCGTCATCAATAATAAGTGTAAATTCATCGGCCAGGTTCAATATTCTTCTGAGCGCCGTTCTAGCCGCACTCCGTCGCGCCTGAATATAACCTAAACCAGCAATAGCAAACGAAACCAACACACCAATAGCTTGTACCCAATCAGCAGACATGATAATTCCCCCCAATAAGCTTTCGACCTTGTAACCTCATTAATTTTTTCCAGACACCAAATTACGTTCACACTTTAATCCTATAAGAACATAACTTTTTAGACAATTGTATCACTATAAGGAGCCTTAGCAGCGCCCCTAAACAAACAATATTACAAGTTTTCAATCAATGAATGAAAATTGGAGGAAATTTGAAGTATCAAATCAAGTAGTCCTGCATTTGGTGAAGTGTGACTGACAAAAAAATTTATTCCCCAAAAATCTTGGCGAATTGGATTCCACCAATAATACATCGGAACGTAATATGAATAGTTACGTCATTGGACACAAAAATTGGTTATTTTCCACTAATCTCAAAGGTGCTGAGGCCAACACCATCTGAATGACACTGATTCAAAGTGCCAAAGCCAATGAGACTAATCCCCGTGACTACATTGAATATTTGTTAAAAACCGTGTCACAGTTGCCAACTTTCGCAAAAGAAGCGCAACCGGAAGCTTGTTTACCATGGATTTATGAACCAGATCAGCAATAAGTAACTGAATAGAACATAAAACGACTAACTCAATTATGAGGAAGTCCGTTTTATGTTTCAATACGTCTGGTTATAATGTGCTTACTCCTTTAATAAGCCCTGATTGCAACAACAGCATACCAAAAAATCCTACTGTTGAGATTATGCAGTAAGATTTCTTAATTATTTGATGTTCAAAAGTAAGCGAATAACGATTTTGCTTTTAGTAGATCCAGAATATATTCTATATTTTTTATTTTGCAACATACTCAATTTTGTTACCATCTTTGTAATAGCAGTACAATAATTTTCTAGGCTCTCTGGGATAACGATTTACTATCCGCCTAGTTTCTTCTGACGTAGGGATTTCCGTTGAAGACCACGGAAATCTTGCACTTTTATCCACAAATCTCATTTCCATTTCATGTTTTGGAAGTGTAACAAACCGCCTTCCACTACTAATCTTATCTAAATCAAATGAATCTTTCACTTCTTGAGCAATGACACGAATCGCCATGTACAACGGATTATTCTCAATGGGTTGGCCATTTAAATATTGGATACCTAATGAATTAAATTTTGTCAAATTGGCGTATTTAGCAGGAATTTCCGCATCCAGATGTGCCCCGCCATCCTTGTTTGCTGCAAATAAAATTACATCCCTTCGTGTGAAATAATTAGTTTTATCATCAAAGATAATTTGGTTCCACCAGTCATCAAATGTAAAGTAAAATAATCTTTCTTTAGCAGAATGATCTAAATTTGGCACATACTTTACTTTACCATTACTCATTTCAACAGATAATAATGTCCACGAAGAAAGCAAGTTCGCGGGACTATACAGCCCCGATAATGATTCAAACAAAAATTCAAAATCTTTTATTTGGTGATAAATCGATTCTGAATGCTCGGTTTCATGAAACATAACTCTAATTGTGGTTGCAATTCTAACAGCCTCTTCATAATTTCCAGAATCAAACGAGAAAATTGAATTGTCTAAAAATTGCATTTGTGTATCCCATTTTTTTAAAATTTCTTGCCTGTTTCTTGTATATTTTGACATACTCGCTTTCTCCTCAAATTCTGTATTTCTAATACGCCGGTAATTTGTTATACATATCTTTTTAATCATGAATAAAAACATAACAACAAAAAGTTGCGCCAGTCTATAAACGTTTTATCTTACTCATCACAATCATAAAGAAAGATATTGAGTAACAAACGAAGTCACACTCGTATCTGTAACGGCATCAGTATACTCAATCTTAGAATAACTGTTTATATGATAATCGTCCATTTTTTTGGTTAACTCCAAATGTCCTTGTTCCAAAACAGATGTTTGGAAATCAATTGAAAGTCCTTCAGAAAGTCCAAAATCGCTAGGAAAAATGTCATTTTTTTTGAGTTTTGGACTGTCATTTTGTGACAGCATTTCTAATGCTTTAGCAGTAAGCCAAAAATAGTCTGTTTCTGGATCTATACGAGGCAAGACAATACTTGTGGTATCTAATCCGTTCATTTTAAGACATATTTCAACTTGAAAAATTGGCTCGCTTCCTCTAAGCCTTATATGCACCCCTCCTACAGTACTTTCCAACGATGTTGTCAATTTTTCTTTAATCTTGTTAAACGCATCATCAGCTGAAAATACCTCTCTTGCGTCAAGAGTAGAATATACAAATGTACTTGTCCTTACAATAGGTCTTGCAATGTAAAAAAGTTTTAGACTAGTAGGCCTTGCTAATTGAACTTTTAAATCTCGCTCACGTTTAAAACTTGACTCTTGCATTTGTTTTTGACGCTTTAATTCTTCTGCCTTAACCTGATCGTTCTTTTCAAACTGTTCATTTGTTTGCCATCCAATTGCAAAAATAGCAATAATTGATCCAACACCACTAACCCAATCAGCAACACTTCCAAAGTCCATCTTTAGAAAATAACCTATGCCAATACCAGCACCAATCACTAAAATTGTTAAACACAATCCAAGTTTTACATATCTTTGTGTTATCTTATCTCCAAATTTATTATTTTTCATTTTTATTCTTCTCTGCCCAACAATTCAAATATTTCCCACAACTATCTGCTTTAACATACGCATATCATTGCTCTAACTAAATAAAAGTATCATGCAACTATTAGTTACCATCATCAATCTAATAGTCTTAATTTACTTTCAACTTCAAATAACTCACTTACACTAACTATTTTTAAAATTATTCCAGTAAAAAGATACTCATCTCTACAGAAACTTCACATACAGATTTCTCCTCACCCTTTCGCTGATCTTTTCAGGTGCAAAACCTGCTCTTTTAGCTGCAAGCTCATTCAGAGATCGTAATTTCTTTTCAAACTCATCCTTATTTGGATCAATGAGATTATCAAAGAAACGATTTTTCGCACTAAAATCTTCCGTATAATACTCAATGCTATAAACACCAATTTTCTTAGCGAACGTAATTATCGCTAATAAAGCGTTATTATAAAAGGTCGAAAACTCTTCCACAGTCACATCGGAGCGATAGGTTATCACATCAAATCCCGTTAAAATCATTTTTTTCAAACCAATCGTAGAAATTCGAAAATTACCATCGATAAAAAGCCTCCTGTTATTA
>NZ_BAAKGN010000053.1:0-4377 GCF_059704265.1 Secundilactobacillus sp. MJ173 | reverse complement strand
CCCCTATTTAGGTTCAACTATTCATCGTTATCCGAATGATTTTCATCGTCATCATCATCTGCTGGAGCAGGTTCATTAACCGTTACTTCAAACCAGTTGATAAACGAGTTTTCATAATCAACGACTTTGAAGTCGAAGTTATCAATGTGAAGCACAGTGCCTTGTTTAATATCAGGATGATTATCCAGAATTGATCCCGCAAGCGTCACCACATCATTGGTTTCAAATTCCTTAATATCAACGTCAAAGTAGCGTTCGAAATCGTAAGTGGTCATCTTACCGCTTACTTGATAGGTGCCGTTAGGCTGTTTGAAAATATCTTCGTTTGAAGAATCATCAATTTCATCATGGACAGTGCCGAATAGTTCTTCGTAGATATCTTTATCGGTAATAATGCCAGAAGTCCCACCGTATTCATCAACCACTACCACGATTGGGGTCTGTTTATGGATCATTTGTTGTAAGACCTGCGTGATTGGCGTTGATTCTGGGGTGGTTGAAATGTGCCGCAGTAAACGGTCAATGTGAATCGTTGGGTCAACTTGTTGCTGCCGAATCAAATCATAGTTATAAACATAGCCTAGAATTTTATCTTTATCACCATCTGCTACGACTGGTAAGCGAGAGAACCGCTCTTGCAGATACATATTGATGGCTTCTTTAACGTTTGCTGTGATATCGATGACGACCAATGCAGTTCGGTCGATCATAATGTCTTTGGCCACTTTATCGTTCAGCTCAAAAGCACGCTGCATATAAACGTAGTCGTTTTTCTCCAATTCACCGCCAGCAACAGCGTTTCGTGACAGGCTGAGAATTTCAGCCTGTGAAAAGACTTCTTCGCTTTCTTTGGCAACGGGAAAGCCTAGTACTTTGACGACCCCATTAGCGGAATGGTTGAGCAACCAAACAAAGGGATAGAACAGAATATGACAATAATGCAATGGCGTCGTCACGTAACGCAGTACCTTTAATGGCATGTCGATAGAAATGTTTTTAGGCACGATTTCTGTAAAAACCACTTCTAGGTAAGTCAGCAAGAGAACACCAAACACGGCACCAATCGCGTGGGCAGTAGCACCGCCCGGATTGGTGTGTGTGATGTTGAGTAAATCAAGCAAAATCGTCGAGATGGTTGATTCACCTAACCAGCCTAAGATGATCCCTGCGACTGAAACACCCACTTGAGTGGTTGAAAGATACTCGTTCAGATTAGTGACCATCTTTAACGAACGGGTTAATCTCTTTTTGGATCCTTCTCCATTGTCCAAGGCCTCTTCTATGGCACTTGGACGAGATTGTACTAAAGCAAATTCGCAAGCGACAAAAAAGGCTGCGATGAAGAAAGTGATTAATATGACAATCAAATTGATAATTATCTGACCACTATCCAAGAATTCATTCCTCATTTCATAATAAAATCAACATTTAGAGTTTACTCTCCATTATAACGCTTGTCAGGTCCTTTTTTAACTGTTGTAGGGAAATTATTAAAATAGCGTTAAAGGTATTCAACGCGGTCAAGCGTCGTGAAAAACCTCCGTGTTTGCCTAATGAATGGAAGCGGAAGTGACCGTATCAACGATTTCGTTGACGGCTGATTTAGCAGCAATGGGACCAAAGGTAAAGATATCGGCCAGTGAATTACCGCCAAGCCGGTTCCCGGCATGAAGACCACCAGCAACCTCACCAGCGGCATAGAGCCCGCTGATACGATTACCATCTTCGTCAAGAACGTGAGCACCATCGTCAATGGTTAAACCGCCCATGGTATGGTGAATAGCAGGTTTTCGTGGTGTGGCATAGAAGGGCGCTTTTTCGACTTTTAGATCAAAGACACTTTTACCAAAGTCAGGATCGCTACCTTGTTCTACGTAGGAATTGTACGTTGCAACAGTGTTTTCCAGTGTTGTTGGATCCACATTGATTTGGGTGGCCAAATCGGCTAACGTGTCTGCTTTAAATAGCCGGCCATCCTTAACTTGCTGTTCTAGTTGCTCATCACTGGTGTTGTAAGCTGTCTTCTTGATTTCATTGTCAGCAATCAGATAGAAGAGACCACCGTTATCGAAGGCCGCCTTAGCCAAGACGTCACGTTCTGCGTATTCGTTAACGAAACGTTTGCCCTGCTGGTTGACCATCAAGAAGTTTGCCGGTGGACACTGGATACCTGAGAAAATTTCACCGGTTTTAGGATCGGAAACGGGCATCATTTGAATGAAGCCCATACCCGTGACCCCTGCGTGAGCTTGTTGTCCCAATTTAATCCCATCGCCAGTGATTGTTGGGGCATTAGTGGTGGCAATGTCATCATCGATATTACTCCAAGCAGTATTGTATTTCTGCACGAGGGCGGTATTGGCGCCGAAACCACCTGAAGCTAAAATAACCGCTTTTGCTTGAACGGTAAAGGCGTGATCGCCAGGTTTTTCAACCAGTACGCCATCGATGTGACCCTTGGCGTACAGTAGTCGTGAGACTGGGCTGTCAGTCAAAATGATACCGCCATTGTGTTTGACGTAGGTGCTAAGTGCTGAAATATAGGCGTATCCAGCAGTTTCCATTGGTTTGTGACCACGACGCCAAAGCGCGCCAACCGGCATAGTGACTTCAGAAGTATCGAATTTGACACCGATTTTTGCCAGCCATTTCTGAGAGGCTAATGCGTTGTCTGTGAGTGTTTTGACTAGTTTATAATCACCGTGGATGCTATTGCCGTTTAAATCGGTTCGTTTGCCACCTAAGTAAGTTTGGATACGATGGAGCTCAACTGAATCAAAGAGGTAGGGCGTTTTATCCTTGATATCAGCAAAGTAGGCTTTGATTTGCGATTGTAAGGTTTTAAAGTCAGCTTGGTATTCAGGGTCAATGTCATCAGTACTCATTTCAAGTAGGCTTTGCAGCGTTTCCTGTTCACCTGGTAGCGCATCAAAGGTATTTTGCCAATCGGGGTCGGCTGCGTTCATGGGACCGCCAGCGCGAACTGTGTTACCACCTAACGAAGGGGCTTTTTCTAGCACGACCACTTTACGTCCCTGATCCAAGACGGTTGCTGCAGCTGCAAGACCAGCACCACCACCGCCAATGATGACAACATCAGTTTGAAGATCGCTATTTTCGGTTACTTTAGGCGTATATTTATCACGGGACTGCCATTCTTGTGCACTGCCACCGGCTTCTTTAACAGCTTCAGCAACCCCGTTCAAAATACCACGGCTGGTTTCAGAGGCACCGGTAACGGCGTCTACATTCAGTGTTTGACCGTCAACGATAGCGTCAGGAATCCGGTCATAAACCACGTCACTGATGCCAGCCGTTTCAGTTTTTTGACCGATCTCAATTGATTCAATGCGGTTTTCTGAAAAAGTGACGTCCATCGGAAATGTTCCGTTATGACCTTGAGCCGAAACGGTATACTTACCTGGTTTAAATGTTTGTTTCTCGTCTGCCATGTGATAACTTCCTTTTCAAAATTCATTTTTATAAATGTTAGCGGATACATTATTAATTCTACCATGAATCAGCAAGGTATGGTGGGTAGGGGTTTAGGACTAGGTTGTACCGAGAATAAAAGTGGTGCTTTACCACTATAGACCCCGTCATGTCGGTATTTAAACAGTATATTTGACCATTCTTATGGGAATAGTGCTAAAATAAAATTGCAACATAAATCAAAAGGAGATCTTAGTTATGGCAACAAAAAGTGCAGATAAGGATAAGAAAGCTGAAACAACCAAGCCGGCTTTTGAATATACTGATGAAATGATTCAAAAGGCTGCCGACCTGATTGCCAAACAAGGTTACGTCACCCGTAAGGATATTCCAGAAATGAAGGATTTGGACTGGGCTTACGGTTTGGGAGAAGCTGTCGACAAGTATTTTAACGGTAAAAATGCTGGTCGTTACATTTACCATGAAGATTTTGATTTTGCTGGTGGCGATATTGCTGACATCATCTTCGATATGGATCAAATTAAGACTCGTAATGATGCACTTCAAAAGTTAGGCGAAGTGTTAGGCGATAAGATTATTAACGGTCATTTGGACGAAATCGAACATAACATTACTAATTAGACGGATATTTATATATCTAAGACAAAGGGTATCAAGACTGAAATCTTGATACCCTTTTATTATTTTTACTTATACACAGCCTAAAGACAATAAAATATAAATATAATGATGTAATTTATTACATGCTTGTTTATTTTTGCTACGAAATTGTAATCTCTTTTTAAGGATTGATAATGATATTAAATTTTACAATCTAAGTTGTTACTTAAATATTTCTAAAATTTCTTAAACCAAATAGCACTAAAAAGCTATTATTTAAGCGAATAATAAGAAAGTAAGTTGCCTGATTGAAAAGGGAATTTA
>NZ_BAAKGN010000052.1:0-8398 GCF_059704265.1 Secundilactobacillus sp. MJ173 | reverse complement strand
GTTCGACGGAATACGTTTTTTTGCGTTAAATTCTGGAATCTACCGAGTTGTGTCACACTCTTTGATTATCTACCTTGTGACCGTCACATCACCATTCGACGAGTTTAATTGGAACGTCTGACCATTTGGTTTAGCCTTGCCATAATTATTCTGACTTTTTCCGTAAATGGAAGTATCCCCCGTGGAACTGTCAGCGTGAATCGTCGTTGCGTTTCGAGGCATAATTCGAGCGGTCACATCACCGTTACTAGAATCCGCTGTCAGTGTATTTTTAACAAATTGATCTTCAAGGTTCAGATTACCTTGGTCACTAGTAACCGTTAGATTCTGCCAGTGATTATTACTCAGCATCACATCACCATAACTTGAACGAATCCGACTATCCGCTTGGTCAAATCGACTGTTGCGAATCGTCACATCATCCGAAGATTTAAGGTTCAATCCATGCTTATAAGACACGTTATCCATCGTAATATCACCGTAAGTCTCATGAGATAGTTCGAAAGACTTCGAAATAGTCACATTAGACAGATTTAAACCACCGTTACTGGTATTTTTAAAACGTTCAATGGCTAAATCTGCAACGCTTAAACTCATTTCTCTACGATTTTCAATATTCTTGATTTGCGTTTTCTTTGGCACGGTAATTTCGATTTTGGGTGACCCCATATTCGTACTAAAATCACCAAGCATAACGTGCGTTTTCGTACCACCTGAAATGGTCAGTTCATGACCGGAGACGTTTGCTTTAATGTGATCACTTTTATTCCCACGAATCGTCACTTTGGCGACATTGCCGCGGTGAATCGAAACGGGACCATAGACGGTACCATCAATTTTAACGGTATCCACCTGACTAATACCACGTGTTTGAGTGACCTTTTCGTCAGTCTTTAGCCCATTATCCCAGTAAACCGACTTGATATTGCCCTTACCGATACCAATCGCCAGCATGATACCACCGATGATTAAGATGATCATTCCAGTGAAGAAAGTCTTTTTCATTTTCGATCACGCTCCTTTTCTGCCCGGTTGCGAGAGGTTAGCTTACCATATAGCCAGCGACTGAAGGATAAAGTCACGTGAATGGCACCACGAATTAACCAGTTGAACGCTGGGATCAACACGATGAAGAGCCCGAGGACAACTAACCCACCACCGATATAGACTAATCCGGTTGGCAATGACTGACCGATAATCCCGATACCGACACCAAGTCCAATAACCCCAGCAACGGCTAATGCAACAATCGTCACGATGATGGCAATAATAATCGCTGCGGCCCCTATTAACACACCTAATAAAGTCGCCAGTACAGCAATCGCTATGGGAATCGTTACAGGTGTGGATAAGATTGCCAACAGAATCAGCCAAATCGTGCGAACTTGCCGGCGTGAATGGGCTGCTCGGCTCCCCATGGTCTGCCCCTCTTCTTCAGGAGAATCCAATAACCGGATCGAGTAATCAGCCAGAACTTTGCGTGCTAACTGACGCGGTGATCCTAACTCAGCAACAGCAGCTTCATACGTCTCGAATCCGCCATCTGCCAAGTATTCAGAGTAAAAGTTCACAACTTCGTCCAGTTCATCTTCACTCAACTGATTGAGATACGCTTTAAACTCCGCGATGTATTTATCCATGATTATTTTCATCTCCTAACATTGAATCGATACCGAACTTGAAATCTTGCCACTCTTTTTGAATCGTTTCTAACCGAACTTTGCCATCCGCCGTGATCTGATAATAACGCCGGTTGCGCCCCTGATAGGGTTCATCATAGGTGGTCAACCAGCCGTTTTTCTTCAGTCGGCGTAATACTGGGTACATGGTGGACTCGGATACCTTGATGGCTTGCTGAACTCGCTGCGTCAGTGCGTAACCGTAGTAGTCCTGCTGTGTCAAAATTGCCAGCACACTGCCATCTAATAATTCAGAACTGACTTGTATGGCCATACCGTTTACCTCCTACAATATTATACGTCATATAATATGATTCCAAACACAGTGTACTTGAGTTAATCCTTCCTGTCAATTAAAAGATGGCTGAATATCGCAAAAGCGATATAATAGAATCAGCATAAATTTTAAGGAGGATCATCTATGACCACCAAAGAAACCTACACTTACGTTCTGGAAAATGCCATGAACTTAGCTTTAGCCACCGAATCATTGGCCGGCCACACCCCTAATGTCCGAACCGTTAACTTTTTATATTTCCCAGAAGAATCTGAAAATACCGTCTACATTGCCACGGCAAAAGACGATGACAAAGTTAAGGAAATTGCGGCTAACCCGCACGTTTCCTTTACAACCACACCACTTTCTGTAGAGGATTCCAGCACAGTGCGGGTCACGGGTGCCGATATCAAGATGGTAAACGAACGTCGCAACGAGCTGTTCGTTACCATGGACAAAAAGTACGCCAGCTTCTCCGTTTTTGACCAAAAGGCTCGCGACAACATGAACGTTTATGCTGTCACCTTTAAAGAGGCGGAAGTCTTTGGCCACGGCATCAATAAGATTTCTTTTGATTAACTCTTTTCAAACCAAATAAAATAAGCCTGCTATTTCGCCGTCAATGGCTGAAAAAGTAGGCTTATTTTATTTGATTTATTTCTCTTCAAGTGTCTGATAAATCGTATGCAGACCACTCAACAGATCATTTTTACTCATCACTAATGGTGGTAATAAACGTAACGTGTTACCGACTGCTGAAAGCGTCAGCAGTCCTTTTTTGTGCAGGGCTTTAATAACGTCGTTGACAGCCAGATCATCCGTCAAATGAATTCCAATCATCAGACCCCGCCCACTGACTGATTTAACGACCTTTAAGTCATCAAAGCGGTCCAGCTCGGCCCAAACAGCCCCTGCTTTGTCCTGAACTTCTTCTAGAAAAGCAGGCGTTAGCTGAGTTAAAACAGCTTGTGCGGCAGCCATTGTCAGCGGATTACCGGCAAAGGTGGAGCCGTGAGTACCTGGACCAAAGGCTGATCCCAGTTTAGCTTTACCAATCATGGCACCCACGGGTAACCCGTTAGCCAAGGCTTTGGCTGAAGTCACGATGTCGGGATCCAAACCGACGCCTTGATAAGCAAACTTGTAGCCTGTACGGCCGATACCAGTCTGCACTTCATCCACGATGAATAAAGTGTTTGTCTTCTGGCACTTATCCTGAACCGCGTGCAGCCAGTCTTGGTCACCCACGATGACGCCGCCTTCACCTTGAATCACTTCGAGAATCACCGCAGCTAAATCATCCGTAATAGCGTTCAAAGAACTCATGTCGTTGTAATCCGCAAAACTAATGTCTGGCACTAATGGCGCAAACCCGTCTTTAACGTGGTCATTACCCGTCATTGACATTGAACCATATGTCCGACCATGAAATGAATGGTTGAATGACAGTACCTTTGATTTACCCGTAGCTTTACGAGCCAGTTTCAAGGCAGCTTCATTGGCCTCTGTACCAGAATTGGCGAAGAAGACTAACTTATCTTCGTCACCCACTAATAATTCAGCAACGGCTTCTTGTAAGTGATTTTGATAGAGGTTAGAAATATGCCACATCTTGGTGAGCTGCACATTTACAGCATTTTGAATTTTGGTATTTTGATAACCGAAGTTGCAAACACCGATACCTGAAGTGAAATCTAAGTAGTCTTGGCCTTGATCATCGGTAATCACGACGCCATTGCCAGAAATCGGTTCAAACGAAAACCGGTCATAAGTTGGAAATACATGTGTCATACTCATTTCAATCGTTTGCCTCCATTTTTAAAGTTGTTCCAGGATGGGTTAATTGATCCGTAATACATACCGCATGAACCCCAGCATGAACGGCTTCAACAGCTGCTGAAAGTTTCGGTTGCATCCCGTCTGTAATCACTTTGTCTTCAATTAACTGTGGCAGGTCTTGTGGAATCATCGCAGAAATGACTTTACCATTTTTCAGGACACCAGGAACATCTGTCAGTAAATAAAGCTGGTTAGCCTTTAAAACCCGCGCAATATCCGCAGCAGCTGTATCAGCGTTCACGTTCAGCCATTCGCCAGTTGGCGTGAGGGCAAGCGGTGCTAAAACACCGATCTGACCACTTAAAATTTTAGAAAGTGCCAGTTCGTTCACGCCGGTAATGCTCCCCACTGAACCGTACTTAGCTTGATCGACATACGTCCCCGTCAGTAATTGCTGATCAGAGGCGTTCAAACCAATCGCAGCTAACCCTTCGTGTGCCAGCCGCATCAATAATGCGGGTTGGGTATTGCCTAGTAATACCATTTTAGTCAACGATAACGTTTCTGCATCCGTCACTCGAATACCGTTTTTCTTAACGGTGGGAATATTTAATTTCGCTGACAACTTAGAGATTTGCGGACCGCCACCGTGAATCAATAACACTTTTTTACCGGCTTGACGCCATTGACGCAACTGCTCAAAGAAGTCGCTGTTCAGTTTTGAGATGGCGTTGCCGCCAATTTTAACAATGATAAGATTCACGATTCGCACTCCCTTTTAAGTATGATAACTGGCATTGATCTTGACGTAATTATAAGTTAAATCACAACCCCAAGCTTGGCCTGAAGCTGGACCAACGTGTAAGTTAACGTCAATCACGACTTTGTTAGCCCCCATACTATCACTTGCTGCCTGCTGGTCAAAGGATAAACCCAAACTATCTTCAACCATTTTAATGCCGTTAACTTCAATATCCACGTGGTCGATATCCACATGAGCGTTGGTCATCCCAATGGTCGAGATGATTCGGCCCCAGTTAGGGTCTTGCCCAAAGATAGCAGCCTTCACCAAGTTAGAACCAACGATTGCTTTAGCAACCTCCTGGCCTTCAAGGTCATTGAAAGCACCCTTAACGTTGCATTCAACCAGCTTAGTGGCCCCTTCACCATCTGCGGCAATTTGCTTGGCTAATTCTTGCAGAACCAGGTGCAGTCCCGCTTGGAAAATTGAAAAGTCAGCATCATCGGTACTGGTTAACTTCGGTGCACCAGCCATCCCGTTTGCCATGACTACGACCATGTCATTGGTTGAAGTATCGCCATCGACGGTGATTTGGTTAAACGTCGTATCAACGTTTTGACTTAAGGTCTGTTGCAGGAGTTCACCATCGATGCCAGCGTCGGTTGTCACAAAGCCAAGCATCGTAGCCATCTTAGGATGAATCATCCCTGAACCCTTTGCGAAACCGGTGATAGTGACCGTTTTGCCACCCATTTTAATTTGAACGCAGGCCTGCTTAGGCTTTTTATCAGTGGTCATCACAGCCTTGGTCACGTTGTCATCGTAGTGGGGACTTAATTTTTCAATCCCAGCAGTGACCTTATCCATCGGTAATTGAGCGCCAATTAAACCAGTGGAAGCCACACCGACTAGGTTTAAATCGATCCCCAATTTTTTACTCATCAATTGCTGTTCAGTCAAGGCGTTTTGTTCGCCCTGCTTACCCGTACACGAGTTAGCGCAGGCACTGTTCATCACTACTGCTTGCAGCTGATGATCTTGGTTGATGGTATTCTTGGTGAGTTTGGTTGGTGCCGCCTGAAATTTATTGGTGGTGTATGTACCGGCAGCACTGGCTGGTACTTCAGAAACAAGGTAGCCAAAATCTAGTTTGTCACTCACCCCAAGTCCCATCTCAATACCATCGTTGTAGTATCCTGTGGGCCACTGGAAATTTGTTAATGTCACTTCATCGGTTTTTATCATACGCGTTCTTCTTTCTCATTCTTAATTTTGGTTTTAAACAAAGGCTGGTAAGGTTGGCAGCCCCGTTGTTTCAGTTAAATTAAACAAGTGATTGAAGTTTTGAACCGCCTGCCCAGCGGCACCCTTCACTAAATTATCAATCACGCTAATTACCATGACGGTCTGGGTAACGGGATTGTAGACAACGCCGATATCACAGTTGTTCGTACCAACGACCTCTTTTATATCCGGTGTTGTTCCGTCCAAGACGTGAACAAAATTCGAATCTGCGTAATCTTGATTGAAAGCCGCCATCAGTTTTTTCTGATCAACACCTGGTTTAACCTTGGCATAGATGCTTGCCATCAAACCTGTGGTGAGTGGTAACAGCGTGGTACTGAACTGAATCGCGTTGACGGATCCGTTCCACTTTTTGAGTTGAGCAACGATTTCTGGAATATGCTTGTGGGTGTTTATCCCGTAAAGCTGCAGGTTATCGTTGGTCGCCGTGAAGTGGGTGATCGCTGTTAGCTTCTTGCCGGCGCCGGATGTGCCTGACTTGGCATCCACCACGATGGTATCCGGATCAATCAAATCACTTTGAACCATGGGTGCTAATCCGAGAAGCGTTGCAGTTGCGTAACAGCCTGGATTAGCGATGTAGTTGGTTCCTGATTGATAAAAATCAGCTAAGCTATAAGTCGCCTTTTGTAAATGTTCAGCTGGTGCTGCTGGTTTGTGATACCACTTCTCGTACTCTGCTGGATCTGGTAAACGATAATCACCAGACAAATCAATGACTGGAAAATCAGCATCGATGAAGTCACCAGCAAGCTGGCTTGAAACCCCCGCGGAAGTTGCAAAGAAGACCGCTGCATTGTCCGCCATAATTTGTTGCGGATCAAACTTTTGAATCTTGATGTGCTGTCCATGAAAACCTGGAATCAATTCATCGAGATAGCGGACCTCACCATCTTTCCCTTCATCTTGATGTCCATATAAATTAATTTGGTCGATTGCCGGGTGCTTAGCGAGCAACGTGTAAAGTACTATGCCGCTGTAGCCGGTAACGCCTACTATCGCAACGTCCATTGGTTTCACCTCACAAATTTTTTTGTTCTTGTTTCGTATGCGTCTTACTATAGGCGTCTGATTTAAAAAATGCAATATTTTTTAGTGAATTTATCAAAAAAAGGTTAAATAGTGTATATTAATAGCATTTTAGGTGCGAATATACATTTATTTTTGAATAATTAGCGTTTTAGGAACGGCGGTTTATTTATCCTCATCATCCGGTTAATAATTGTTAGCGTTTACAATTAATGCTTCATTATTAAACCTGATTGTTGACTGAACGACAGTCATATAATAATCTGTTATAATATAATTCAAATACTAGATACGAGATGATCGATCATGAATATTGAACGCTTTATCAAAGCTCGTAAAGCGATGGATCTGTCACAGGCTGAACTGTGTGATGGTATTTGTACGCAAGCGACGCTCAGTAAATTTGAAAACTCGGGCAAGGCACCTGCGATTCGTATTTTGACGCAGCTTTGTGCCCGTTTAAACTTAACACTTGATGACGTATTTCCAGTAAATCCACCAGCTCAGTCAGAAGCTAATCAGCTTCTAGATCGAGCTGAATATAAACTGATTACGAGTGAATATGATAGTGCCAACGATGACCTTGATCAGGTCGATTTTGCTAACCTATCACTTCACGGTCAGATGCAATACTACTTTGTAAAGGGCTATTTATCAGCGCTACTGGAAAAACCGATTGCTGATACGCTGTACTACTTCAACTTGATCCTTAACGATCTGGATGATAGTCATAGTACGATATTTACCCAGCTGGCTTATACCGGAAGTGGTATCGCCTATGGGCATAATAATGAGAATCAGAAAAGTGAATTTTACTTTCAAAAAGTTTTTGATAGCTTACACACCTTGCCATTAACCGATAATAAAGCTATTTGGCGCGCACTGAACATGGTCTTTTACACCGCTGAGTATTTTGCTCACGTGAAGGACTACAAAACCAGCGATTCATTACTACAGTACGGCTACGAAATCTGCGCGAATAATCACGTGACTTATTATTCCGCACGCATCTGTTTCCGTCGTGCTCAAAACGCCATTGCTGAGGGTAAGGATAGTGGTGCGATTACTGATTTATTGAACGATGCGAAAGCCTTCGCACGTATGAATGATAACCAGAAGCTGTTGGAGCGTATTGAAAATGCTGACGTTAAGTGAATGAGAAAAACCGCGACCTCGTGTATGAGATTGCGGTTTTTTTGATTTTTTTAGATTGGTGAAACGTGCTTAGGGGAGCAGAGACTTGTACGTAAGTAACATATGGTAAAAATCCAAGTTCGGGATTTCCACCATATGTTACTTACGCTCCAGTCTCTAAGCGCTCCCCTTCACACTCTGTTTTTGAAACGTGCTACAGCAAGGCAGACAGCTGCATATAACGGCACCCCACCACAAATCCAGACCTGGGATTTATGGCTCGTTACTGTTATATTGCTGAAATATGCTCCACAACGCAGAGACCTGCATATAACGGCACCCCACCACAAATCCAAACCCGGGATTTATGGCTCGTTACTGTTATCTAGCCGAAACGTGCTACAGCAAGGCAGACAGCTGCATGTAAGGCCCCTTCCTCACAAACCCCAAGCC
>NZ_BAAKGN010000051.1:0-836 GCF_059704265.1 Secundilactobacillus sp. MJ173 | reverse complement strand
GTTACCGTAATTACTAATAGTAATGGTAACTTTGCAGTGAATGGTGGGCAGTATAGTAATTCACCGGTCAAAGAGCTTGGCCAAGATACTGATGGAAAAGTCTATATTGATTTCGCCAAGGTTTTTAGTGAGCTCATTGAAAACTCAAATAAATTCTCGAGTGAATCACAATCTGACCGTGTGGATCCGGAGCTTGAAAAAGATGAGAATAATCGTTTCATCAATGTGGCTGTTGCAACTTCATCTAATGGCATTGTTTACGTTGACTTACCGTTTAAGTATCTTAGCGCCCAACGACAGATTACGATTAAAGGTGTCAGTAGCAGTAACGATGGACCGACAATTGTAATCAATGTTACAGATATGCCTACAGACACCCCACAGACTGTTTCAAGTCAGGTTCACCTACAATATGATCAGAGTACTACTAGTACGGAGGGCGATGCTGTTCTTAGTAAGCCTAACCATGTTTTATGGAACTTCGGAACAAGTAATTCAACGATTAATATTAATAATTCGTTTTATGGCAGTATTCTTGCGCCTAACGCCACTATTAATGTCACTGCAAGTAGCCTTTACGGCAATATCGTGGCTAACGTTGTTAACGATGGTGCAACAACACATAGGTGGGATCTTCAATCACAGGCAGAAACGACGGATGGGTCTACATTGCAGGGTGAAGTACCGGATGGTATTTCAGCTTACTTCAAGAGTGAAGTTTCAAAAGACGTGCCGTTTACGTATTTGAAAGGTGAAGTGCCGGACGGTATTTCAGCTTACTTCAAGAGTGAGGTTTCAAAAGATGTGCCGTTTACGTATTTGAAAGGTGAAGTGCC
>NZ_BAAKGN010000050.1:0-10241 GCF_059704265.1 Secundilactobacillus sp. MJ173 | reverse complement strand
GATGCTTTGTTGGGGTGGCGTTTCTTTACGTTAAATGGCCGGAATCCGAGTTGTTGAACAGATTTTGACTAGCTTAAAGCAACAAACAAAAGTAGACTTCCAGTTAGTCAAAAACCAGATAAAATCTTTATCAATATAGGCTTTTTATTAATCCACCTTTAACTCACTAGCAGCCTTCAATTCCTGAAGAAATGCAGCGCCATACTTAGCTAGTTTGCTTTCACCAACACCGCTAACCGTCAGCATCTCTTCTTCGTTTTGTGGCATTACCGCACACATATCACGAAGCGTTTTATCCGAAAAGATCACGAATGGTGGTACACCCTGTTTCTTAGCAAATTCGCGCCGAATAGCCCGCAAACGCTCGAATAAATCATCATTTTGCGGTAAGACGTGGGTTGCTTGAACAGCAACTTTCCGATAAACTTTCTGCTTTCCCTGTAGCACAGCGATGCCAGTATCACTCACACGCAGCACTGGATACTGACCGCCCTCCGCTACCAAATAACCGGCAGCCGTCAAGAAATCAATCAGCTCTGCGACCGACTTCTGTGATGAGCCCTTCATAATGCCATACGTGGTCAACTGATCAAAGTGAAACTCTTTGATTCGCGCCACGCTGGAACCCGTTAGCACTTGCGCCACAAGAATTTTCCCGAACCGCTCATTCATCCGCTTCACACATGACAGCACTTTTTGGGTATCAACAGTAATGTCCTGTTCTTCACGATCATCCAAACAATTCGAACATTGCCCACAATCAGTACCCTCTTCACCAAAGTAATTTAAGATAAATCGTTGCAGGCATTCTTGCGTATTAGCATACTGCGTCATGTCCTGTAACTTTTCGTATTCCCGCTTTTTGCCCGCATCGTCTCGTTCAGACTGGTCGATCAAGAAATGCTGAATCGACACGTCTGACTGACGAAACAGTAAAATGGCTTCACTAGGCAGGCCATCTCGTCCTGCCCGGCCAGCTTCCTGATAGTATGATTCAAGGCTACCTGGGACCTGCGCGTGAATCACGAACCGCACGTTACTTTTATCGATTCCCATACCAAACGCGTTAGTGGCAACCATGACGGGTACTCGATCGTAAAGAAAGTCTTCTTGATTTTGGCGGCGAACTTCCTTAGAAAGGCCACCATGATACATCGTTGCGTCGATGTGTTTTTTATTTAATAACTTAGTTAATCGTTCAACTTCTTTACGGGTACTGGCGTAAACAATGCCAGATTGCCCCGTATTTTGCTTCAAATAATCTACCAGATACTTGTCGTTATCCTGATGCTTGATTACTTTAAAAGCGAGATTAGGCCGCGAAAAACCGGTTTTAACCTCTTCAGCTAAACCTAACCGCTGACAAATGTCTTTTGCCACAATCGGTGTTGCGGTAGCCGTTAACGCAATAATCGTTGGCTGACTGGGCAACTGCTGAATCGTTTGCGCCAGATTTAAGTAACTCGGCCGAAAATCATGCCCCCATTGCGAAATACAGTGGGCCTCATCAATGGCCACCAAATCAATGGGTAGTTCTGCTAACCGATTCAAGTAACCCGAATCCAGCCGTTCTGGGGACACGTACAGTAGTTTAACGTCACCGTTTGCCGCATCATTGAAACGCTGATTGATCTGATCATAATCTAGCGAGCTATTGATGAAGGTTGCCGCAATGCCGTTTTCGTTCAATGCATCAACCTGATCTTTCATTAGTGAGATCAGTGGTGATACCACCAGCGTAACCCCGTCTAACATGAGTGCCGGAATTTGGTAACAAAGTGATTTGCCACCACCAGTCGGCATAATCGCCAGCACGTTTCGATGACCCAATACATCGTTAATAACTTCTTCTTGACCGGTACGAAAACTGTCATAGCCAAACTGGGCCTTTAATATGGTTTGCGGCTTCATGAATTTCAGTTCCTTTCAAAATAGTCTTCTTTCAGTTTAACAGAATACTGACCCTAATGTTAATTACGGCAATCAGGAGACCAAATTTTTAATAAAACGGAAGAAGCCTATATTGATAAAAGTTTTATCTGGTTTCTTAACTGAAATACCATTTAAAATTTGTTTTTGTTCAATACTATAATCTAGCCTAAACATGCTCCGGTGAGCAGAGACTTGCACGTAATTAACTCATGGTACAAATCCAAGGTCGGGATTTCCACCATAAGCTACTTACGCTCCAGTCTCTAAGCGCTCCCCCTCACACTCTGTTTTTGAAACGTGTTCAAACAAGCAGAGAGTTGCAAATAAGGCATAGACGACAGAAATCCAAAACCGGGATTTCCGCCGTCTATGCCTTATTCTCCACTCTCTAAACGCTTGTTTTCACACTCTGTTTATTTAGCTGTAATGTAACCCTGTGCCTTCAATAATTCAGCACATTCAACCGCACCGCCAGCAGCCCCACGAGCAGTGTTGTGAGACAAACCAACGAACTTCCAATCGAAGATCTTATCTTCGCGAAGCCGACCGATGGAAATACCCATACCGTGTTCGTAGTTCACATCCAAGCTAACTTGAGGACGGTCATCTTCAGTCATGTAGCGGATAAACTGCTTAGGCGCACTTGGTAAACCCAGACGTTGTGGTTCGCCAGTATAACTTTCCAGCGCATCGATGAGCTCCTGCTTAGTTGGATTCTGGCGAAAGTTAACGAACGCTGCGGCAGTATGCCCGTATAAAACGGGTACTCGGAGACATTGCGAAGTGATCACAGTATCGTCGGCTGGCACGATAGCCTTCTTTTCGTCATCAACGTGACCCCAAATTTTCAAGGGTTCACCTTCTGATTTAGCCTCTTCACCAGCAATATAAGGAATCACATTGCCTTCCATTTCCGGCCAGTCTTTAAACGTTTTACCAGCACCGGAGATGGCTTGGTAAGTCGTGGCGATTACTTGAGTAGGTTCAAACTGACGCCAAGCTGACAGTGCTGGCGTGTAACTTTGAATCGAACAGTTAGGCTTAACGGCCACAAAACCGCGACTAGTCCCTAAACGTTCCCGTTGATACTTAATCACATCCGTATGATCTGGGTTAATTTCTGGAATCACCATTGGGACATCAGGTGTCCAACGGTGCGCGCTGTTATTTGAAACAACCGGCGTTTCAGCTTTAGCGTATTCTTCTTCTAGTTTACGGGTATCAGCCTTATCTAATTTGATTGCACTAAAAATGAAATCGACTTGAGGTGCAATTTCGTCAACTTTGGCTGCATCATGAAGTACCATGTCCTTCACTTGTTCAGGAACATCGCCTTCCATCTTCCAACGACCCTTAACAGCTTCAGCATATGTCTTACCAGCACTGTGCGCACTAGCTGCAACTAAAGCAATCTCGAACCAAGGATGATCAGCTAAAATCTTGATAAATCGCTGACCAACCATACCCGTTGCACCAATAATTCCTACTCGTAGTTTCTCACTCATCAGACATCCCTCGTTTTCATCACGCATATTTTCAAATTAGTTTTTAATAATTGCATTAAACTTTATTTTACACAATTAGTCAAGTGCTAGGCTTTATCAGCCAAAAAGGCTTTTAATCGTTTCATTGCTTCCGCCAAATCTTCATCAGAGGCCGCGTATGAGAAACGAATGTAGCCTTCACCGCCGGCACCAAAGGCACTGCCTGGTACACCGCCGACTTTGCCTTGCTCAGCCAAATCGTACGCAAACTTCACGTCATCTTTGCCGTAGCTGGCTGGAATCTTAACAAAGGCGTAGAACGCACCAGATGGGGTCGCCATTGACAGCCCCATGTCATCCATAGCGTTTTGAACAAAGTCACGGCGTTTTTGATAAACTTTGCGCATTTCAACGGGATCTTGCAGACCGTTATGCAGTGCTTCAGCTGCGGCAGCCTGTGCTGGGTTCGATGGAGAAGTGACCATGAAGGCGTGCATCTTGGTTGCGTTGGCGATTAATTCAGCCGGACCAGCCATGTAGCCCATGCGATAACCGGTCATGGCGTGAGACTTCGAAAGGCCATTGATCAAAATCGTCCGTTCCGGAATGACGTTAGCGATTGAGTAGTGATCAACACCATAAGTCAGTTCACTGTAAATTTCGTCAGCAATCACGAACAAATGATGATCAGCAATGACTTTTGCCAGGCCTTCAATCATTGATTGGGGATATTCAACCCCAGTTGGGTTACCCGGATAGTTCAGTAAAACAGCCTTCACTGAATCACCCTCTTGATCCAACACTTTTTCCAATCGTTCTGGTGTTAAAACAAAGTCACTATCTGAGGTGTCAACTTGAACCGTCGTTGCCCCAGCAATCGTTACCAGCGGGAAGTACAGGGCAAACGCTGGTGTTGGAATCACCACCTTATCACCGGGATTTAGAATGGTGAACAGTGAGGCACAGACCGCTTCAGTGGCCCCCACAGTTGCGATAATTTCAGTGTTGGGATCGTAATCCAATCCTTGACTTGCCTTCAAATAATGCTGGATTCCCTCTCGCAGATACATGGTTCCCTTTTGTGGTGAGTAGTGAGAATCGTTGTCTTGGATGCTCTTGATGGCCGCTTCCTTAACGTGCTCTGGAACGTTCATATCGGGTTCTCCCAGAGTCAGTTGAATGAGTCCTGGAATGGTTGAGAATTTTTGGGCAACTTCCCGAATACCAGAAGGTCCAACTTGGTTTAATCTTTGATTGACTTGCTGACTTAAATCACTAGCTAATTGAGGCATAATGTCACTCCATTTTTTAAATTAATTAAAGTACGTTTTCAAGTCCTACAACTAATTGTTTCAAGTCCAGGACGTGATCCATGGCAACCTTCACACCGGTCATAAAGGATTGACGGTCAAAGGAATCTTGACGAATCGTTAATGCTTCACCGGGACCGCCGAATAAAACCTGTTCATGGGCAACGTAACCGGGGAGGCGAACAGCATGGATATGGATTCCATGATAATCGCCACCACGGACGCCTGACAAACTCTCTGTTTCGTTAGGGTTTCCTTGTTCATGCTCTGGCCGTACCTCGTCGATCAGCTTAGCGGTGCTCAACGCAGTTCCCGATGGTGCATCTGCTTTGTTGTCATGATGCATTTCAATGATTTCAACGTCTGGGAAATACTTAGCAGCTTCCTTGGCAAACTTCATTAATAACACAGCTGACATACCGAAGTTTGGCGCAATCAAACCGCCAAGGTGCTTAGCAGCAGCTAATTCCTGCAGTTCACTCACTTGGTCATCAGTTAATCCAGTTGTCCCAATAACGGGGTGAATCCCGTGTTCAATCGCAAACTTGGTGTTGCCATAAACTGCGCTAGGCAATGTAAAATCGATCCAGATGTCAGCATCGGTTTGAATCTCGTTCAAGTCACCATAGATGGCAACCCCGGCTGGCAAATCATAGTCCTTAGGATCTTTAGAAGTCACATCAGCAGCGAAACCAGCGACTAATTCATAGCCGTCACTTTCTTGAACGAGGTGAACCGCTTTTTGACCCATGGCACCGGTAAAACCGGCAATTAACACTTTTGTCATTTTAAAAACTCCTGTTCTACCACACTTATTATACTAATGCAGTTTCTTCCATACCTAAAGCGACTGCCAATTGACGAGCTTCTTCATCGTTTAATGACTGAATTGGCAAACGGCAATCACCAACGCCATAACCTTGGGCATTCAAGACTGCTTTAACGGGTGATGGTGATGGGAACATGAATAGTGCTGCCATCTTTGGTGTTAATTGACGCTTCAAACCACCAGCCTTAGTCAAATCACCAGCATAGAGTGCATCGTACATTGCCCGAATTTGGTCACCGTAGATGTGTGATGCAACGGAGATAACACCGGCACCACCAACCACTCGAGCTGATAATGCTTGAGCATCTTCGCCACTGTAAACATAGAAATCCTCTGGAGTGTGTTCAACTAAGAATTCGATGTCTTCGATTGAGGTGCATTGCTTAACGCCAGCAATCTTAGGGTTCTGAGCTAATGTCACAACCGTCTCGTTTGCCATGGTCACACCAGTACGGCCAGGGATGTTGTAGATGATGATTGGCTTTTCAGCTGCATCTGCAACTGCCGTAAAGTGAGCAATCATTCCGCGTTGGCTTGGCTTGTTGTAGTAAGGGACAACGACGAGCTCGTAATCGACACCTTGGATTTCGCTGACTTCTCTAGTTAATTCTGCAGTTTCACGGGTATTGTTGCTACCAGTACCGGCAATGACGGGTACGCGGCCACCAATAATTTGACCAAAACGGGTGTATAATTCAATCTTTTCATCATGAGTCAACGTTGGCGTTTCACCCGTCGTCCCACCAATAACGAAACCTTTGGTGCCAGTATCAATCAAGTGATTAGTCAACTTTTCCAATGCATCATAGTTGATATTGTCGTTTTCATCAAATGGGGTAATAATCGCGGTCATTAAATCTACATTTTCTAGTGTTGTCATCATAGTTCTCCTTTTTATTGAGCGATTCGGATTACAGTCTAATTATTCAGCCATTCTCGCGGTCATAAAACCGGTAATGGCGTTGACGCCTGCTTCAATAGATGATTCTTTAGGACTCAACGTTGCCGAATGCAACTGTGAGTCATCTTCAACTCCCAGCCAAAACATCGTGCCAGGAATCTTGGAAAGTAGGTAACCAAAATCCTCACCCGTCATAGCAGGTTCGGTTTCAACAAAATTAACATCAGGATTTTCCTTCATATAGTTGATAAATCGTTTGGTTAGTTCAGGGTTATTTTCAACCGGTAAATAACCACCCTGATTCAGCGCAACAGTGACTTTAGCGTTAAAACTCCTAGCAATTCCTTCACCAACATCTTGCAGTCGCTGATCGATACGCTTGATCATGACTTGTGTCAAACCACGAATCGTCCCTTCAATGTGGGCGTGACCAGCAATTACGTTACGAATCGTGCCGGCTTCCAGCTTACCCAGAGTAATCACACCACCCTCGATGGGGTCAATACTGCGGGAAATGATCGTTTGAACTTGGCTGATCAACGCCGCAGCCGCCACCACCATGTCATTAGCATCTTGCGGATAGGCAGCGTGACCACCCTTACCTTCAAGGTCAATGTTAACTTCCGTGGTCCCAGCAAATAAGGTTCCCATTCGACAGCCAATAGCGCCAGCTGGCAAGTCTGGATTATCATGCAGCCCGTAGAACTCATCTGGCCGCCATTGATCCTTGAATACGCCCAGTTCATAAGCAAGTTTACCGCCATTTTCACTTTCTTCAGCTGGTTGGAAGAAGAAAATCAGGTTGTCGGTCGGCTGATGCTCAGCAAAATAACTCAAAACGCCTAGGGCCACCGTCATGTGAATATCATGACCGCAAGCATGCATGACGCCGGGATGCTTTGATGCAAATGGCAGGCCGGTTTCTTCAGTCACTGGCAACGCATCAATGTCTGTTCGGTAGCCAAGGGTCCGCTTTGGCGCGCTACCTTCAACTCGTACTAACAGCGCCGTTGGCAAATCAGGAATTTTTTTGATTTGTAAGTGAGCCTGATTGAAACTTCCAATCACCTTTTCCAAATAAGCCGACGTCTGCACTTCATTTAATGCTAACTCAGGAATCTGATGCAAGTCGCGACGAATTTTGATTAACGCATCTTCCGTTAGAATAGCCATCTCATCACAACTTTCTTAAATCATCTTCTAGGCCGGTCTTCGATTCGGTCTTCTGATCAACGTCCTTGATAAACTTAGCTGGTACACCTGCCACCATGGTATGCGGTGCAACATCTTGAGTCACCACCGCGCCAGCAGCAACAACCGCACCTTCACCAACGTGAACGCCTTCAATCACTACCGCGTTGGCACCAATCAAAACGTTATCGTCAACGCGGACTGGTTCAGCAGACGCGGGTTCAACGACACCTGCCAAAACGGTACCGGCACCGATATGAGAATGTTTCCCCACAATGGCACGGCCGCCAAGCACAGCCCCCATATCAATCATGGACTCATCACCAATTTCAGCACCAATATTGATAGTTGCACCCATCATGATCACGGCATTATTACCAATTAGAACTTGATCACGGATAATGGCACCTGGTTCGATTCGGGCGTTAACGTCTTTCATGTCTAATAGCGGCACAGCAGAATTACGGGTTTGATTTTCAATTTCCGTATCCGTAATTTCAGCTTGATGCTGGTCAAGAAAAGTTTTAACATCCGACCAATCACCGAACAGCACGCCGGTCTTAGTTTCAATGAAAGCTTTAATGCTAGCAGGAACGTTTAAGTCAGCCAGATTACCCTTAATATAAACCTTAACGGGGGTCTTCTTTGGTGCATTACCAATGTAATCAATAATTTCTTGTGCGTCTAATTGTGCCATGTGATAACCTCATCTCTCTTAAATTAATTATAATAGGAAGTTTTTCTTTAAAGTGATTTGGGTAATGGTTGATCTAACCGCGTCAAATCAGCGTATGTTTCCCTTTTAATCACCAACGTTGATTCACCGTTTTCCACGAAAACAACGGCTGGTCTTGGGTTGCGATTATAGTTGGAAGCCATTGAGTAGCCGTATGCCCCAGTATCCAAGATGGCGAGAACGTCACCTGGCTTACTTGCTGGCAAAGGTTGCTGGTCAATCAAGATATCTCCTGATTCACAATATTTACCAGCAATGTGCACCGTTTCGGTTGGCTTGGCAGTTGGCTGATCAACCAAAAGCGCTTCATATTCTGCTTGATAAAGTGCTGGACGAATGTTATCGCCCATCCCGCCATCAACTGTGACATATGAGGTCAAGCCAGGTACATCTTTACGAGAACCGATGGTATATAAGTTATAACCGGCTGGGCCAGCAATTGAACGACCAGGTTCAATCCAAACAGCGGGCATCTCAAGGTTTTGATCAGCTGCGCTTTGCTTGATCGTCTTAACGATCGCATCCACGAAGTCTTCAGGGGCCAATGGGTGATCATCCTTGGTGTATTGAATCCCAAAACCACCACCAACGTTGATAACTTCTGGTTGGTATTGGTATTGATCGTGCCAGTTAGCTGCAATTTCGACTAACTTTTTCGCTGCCATTTGGAAACCATTAAGTTCAAAAATCTGAGAACCAATATGAGCATGAATCCCTAACATATTCATCCGTTCGTTAGCCAAGACTTCTTGAAGGGCTTCATCAGCTTGACCTGACTTCAAGTCAAAACCAAACTTACTATCTTCTTGGCCAGTAGAAATGTATTCATGCGTATGAGCTGAAATCCCTGGCGTAATTCGAAGCATGACAGCTGAGCTGGCATCCTGTTCTTTAAGGACTTGGTCCAGTAATTCAATCTCATGGAAGTTATCTAAAACAATGACACCCACGTGATTTTTAACGGCCATTTCCAACTCGTCGCGAGATTTGTTGTTGCCATGGAAACTTACTCGCGCCATTGGGAAGCCAGCCTGAAGGGCCGTGTAAAGCTCACCGCCCGAAACCACATCAATGTGTCCCTGTTCTTGATCAATCACTTGGAACATCGCAATCGCGGCAAAAGCTTTGCTGGCGTAACTCACTGCGTAATCCACGCCATTTGCTTCAAAAACTGATTTGAAACGCCGAATCTGGTCACGAATCTTAGAGACATCATAGACTGCCAGCGGTGTTTGGTATTTTGCTGCTAATTCATCCGCGTCGACACCACCAATGGTTAAATGCCCTGCTTCGTTGATCTGTTCGTTTGTCAATTGCTCACTCATGTTGTGCCCTCCGGTAGATAATAGATTATACGAAAAGGGTCCTTTTGTTTACGCTAAACAAAAGGACCCCACAGTTAATGACTTATTCATTATGGACTCAATTTCGATAGCGCTCCGCAGACGTTATATCTGCGACAGTCCGTGATTTATTGAATCACGTCCCAGCTAACTGAATGCTGCAACATTCAGCGCTTCGGCAACGTCCCCTTTTGGTTCACCTCTTAGTCATAACAGTGACTGAGTGAACTGACTAATGTCGGTTGCAACCTCTTCGATTTAATCAAAGTTTATAATTGTTTTCTAAGATAGTCAAGGGGTTTATTAAAATAAAAGGTGTGAAGCCGAGCGTTTAGAGAGCGAAGTGTAAGTGGATAAGGCTAAAAATCCCGGGCTTGGATTATTAGCCTTGTCTGCTTACATGCAGCTCTCTGCTCGGTGTAGCCCAATTAAAAAGGTGTGGAAACGAGCGTTTAGAGAGCGAAGTGTAAGTGGATAAGGCTAAAAATCCCGGGCTTGGATTATTAGCCTTGTCC
>NZ_BAAKGN010000049.1:0-44163 GCF_059704265.1 Secundilactobacillus sp. MJ173 | reverse complement strand
AAAACAGGATGACGTTTCTTTATATTTAATCCCAGTAAAAACTTAACCAATCCTTTATCGTTTTTCGATAAAACCCATGCTATACTAACATCAACGAAAACAAGATTGGGGGCATCACCATGCGAACGGGAACTTGGTTTTTACGGATTATATTAGGCGGTTTAGCACTCTTAGTCATCGCGGTTGGACTGATTCCGTTTCCGATTATGCTAAAGGAAATGTTTACTCATGCACCGCACCATTTGAACATCGTTGTGGTAATCTTAGGTATCGGTATTTACCTTGCGATTATCGGTTTCTTGACAGCTGTCTTCTTTGCTGAACAACTATTGGGTGTCATCGACCGCAATCAGGCCTTTAGCACCCACGCGGTCACGTGCCTTACCCACTTAAAATGGGCCTTGGTAACAGTTACTGCGGGCGTTTGGCTGTGGTTGCCCTTTATTTTTGCGGCTACTCAGCTGGATGACGCCCCCGGTTTATTACTGATTGGTTTCGTGCTTGCTGCCGCGCCGTTGGTTTTAACTGTCTTTATAGCTATCCTTGTCCGGCTATGGCGTGCGGCTTTACGGATTAAAAACGAAAACGATTTAACAATCTAGGAGTTCAAAATATGATTGAAATTACGCTAGATGAACTATTAGCCAAGCGCCATATGACCTTGACACAGCTTTCAACAGCCGTTGGCGTCACCATCGCTAATCTGTCGATTCTTAAAACGGGAAAGGCTAAGGCAGTCCGCTTTTCAACACTAGAAAAAATTTGTCAGGTATTGGACTGCCAGCCTGGCGATATTTTGCATTATCGGCCAACTAAATAAATAGGGCACATAACTGATCTTCATGTCAGCCATGTGCCCTTTTTGTATCTTCACTTTAGTGTTGCGGTTTAAATGCTCGAGTAGCCTTGATCGCAATCTGCCAGCCATCATACAGATGTGCACGCCGCTCATCGGTCATTTCCGGTGTAAACGTCCTACCAGCCGCGTGAATCTTGCTGACTTCATCTAAATCCTTCCAATAGCCGATTGCAAGACCAGCACAGATTGCTGCTCCCAGCGCCGTGGTCTCCTCCTCACTGGAGCGAACAATCGGCAGGTTCAAAATATCCGCCTGGAACTGCATCAAGTAACGGTTCCGTGAAGCCCCGCCATCGGCCAAGATCTCCACCACCGGCATTTCGGTGTCTTGCCGCATCGTCTCGATGATATCACGGGTTTGATAAGCAATAGATTGCAGCGTAGCCTTCACAAAATCGCTGCGATTCGTTCCGCGAGTAAGACCGAAGACGGCACCACGAGCATCTTGATCCCAGTACGGCGCCCCTAACCCGTTAAAGGCCGGTACCACGTATACTTCATCGTCATTGGTTGATGCCATGGCAACTTGTCGAGATTGAGGGACATTATCAATGATTTTCATGGTTTCCTGTAGCCAGTTCAGCGCTGTCCCCGCCACGAAGATTGACCCTTCGAGGGCGTAGGTCACTTTACCATCCAAATCGTAAGCAATCGTCGTCAGTAGTTTGTGCTTCGACAGTTGCGGCTTATCACCCGTATTCATCACGATGAAGGCCCCGTCACCATACGTGTTTTTAACTTCCCCAGGCTTGAAAGCCATCTGGCCAATCAAAGCGGCTTGTTGGTCCCCCACTAACCCGCAGATTGGCACTTCAACACCGTAAAATTGGTAATTTTTAGTGGTGCCATATACTTCAGAACAAGAGTGGATTTCTGGCAGCATCTTCTTGGGAATGTTCAAAATTTTAAGGATCTCATCATCCCATTTTAAATCGTGAATGTTAAACATCATGGTTCGGCTGGCATTGGTGTAATCGGTAATGTGTAATTGGCCATCGGAGAGCTTCCAAACTAGCCAGCTATCCACGGTACCCATCAATAGTTCGCCCTTCTCAGCACGCTCTTGCGCACCAGGCACATGATCCAACAGCCACCGAACCTTAGTTGCTGAGAAATATGAATCAATCACAAGTCCGGTATGTTCATGAATCAAGTCAGAATAGCCATCCGTCACCATCTGCTTCGCAATCGGTGCGGTTTGCTTCGACAGCCAGCCAATAGCGTGGTAAATAGGCTGACCGGTAGCCTTATCCCAAATCACAGTAGTTTCACGTTGGCTTGAAATCCCAATACCATCAATGTTTTCAGGATGAACGCCCGCATCGATCAAAGCCGTCGCAATGACCGATTGAACAGAGTTCCAAAGTTCATTAGCGTCGACTTCAACCCAACCATTGTGCGGATAGTATTGTGGAAACGACTTCTGACTCTCAATCACTTTACGACCTGTGTGGTCAAATAACATTGCGCGGGTCACCGAAGTCCCCTGATCGATTGCGAGTATATAATGTTCCGGCTCCTTCATTGCCATAACGATTTAATCCCTCCAACTTTGTGATAAGTAAACGGTTTCAAAACTAGTCTTACTGTATCACATTCACAAAGTTCATGTCATTAATTATGACGCAATCTCAGCCAATTATTAGTCTTTCTTAGTAGTATTTTCATGCTTAAACCACCACGGTAGCTTGGTGACATGTTATAATATCAATATAAAAGAAGCCCTACTGGAGTAGGACTTCCTTGCAGAGCCGTTAATGACGGTGGCATGTTTAGAACTTAAAAATCATTCCGGTACTCGCCAAAGTTAGCGGAATGGTTTTTATTTTAATCTTTTTTTGAGTTTCCGATACATATCGATTAGCCTGATTACAGCAGAAATCAATGCCACCACCACTAACTTCCCTGTTTTATCAGTATGTATGAAAAGCGTATTTACTTGATTTGAAAATCATTAATTTCAAACCATTAATTTCAAACAAATAACTCTAAAAAAGATAACCCCCACACAGCAACTGCTCACTGCATGAGGGTTATTTATTTTTTAACTATCGTTTTATGACGACACGAATATCAGCTGATTTGTCGGTATTCGTTGGGTTTAATTCTTCTTTATAGTTGAAATCTGCTTCTTGGAAATACTTCTTGATTTCCGCGTTAACATCTTCAATCGGGCGTTTATCGTTATCCTGTTGCGTAACCAATAGGGTATATTGTTTAGCGTCTTCATCAACGTCTTCAAATGCGTAGATTACATCTACCGTATTCAAAATTTCTTGAATCATTTGTCGTTCTGTCATTGCCATCTTCATTTACCTCGTTTAATTTTAGTTACAATACTAATGTAACCCTCTTTCGGGGGAATGTTAAATATTTTAACGGAGAGATGGTGCTTTGTATGTTAGAATTGAAAACAAATTATCAATCTGTTAACTTCATTTTAAGGAAGAGGAGGAATCGTCCTTGCGCCCACGAATTGCACTACCAGCTGATACCTTAGCTGAAGCTACCAATATTATTAACGAACGAAACGCTGCCTTTGCGCCCCGGCCTGCTATTGAGGCCATTGTAAAAGCTGGTGGCCTACCCATTATTTTCCCCAGTGTTGATCCCAAAGACGTTGTCGACTACATAGATTTATTTGATGGTGTTGCCTTTCTTGGTGGCGCTGATGTTGATCCCACTTTTTATGGTGAAGAACCTCACGAAAAGCTTGGCGTAACCTACCGCAAACGGGATTTATTCGAGATTGAACTGCTCAAACAGGCTGTTGCAAAAGGTAAGGCTATTTTTGGCATTTGCCGTGGCATGCAGCTGATCAATGCTGGATTAGGCGGAACCGTCTACCAGGATCTGTCGGAAAATCCCCACGCTACGTTAAAACATAACCAAGCAGCCGCTGGCAACATGCCGTCACATCACGTGTCCGTGGATCCGGACAGTCGGCTCTTTAACATCGTAGGAGAACGGCCTTACGTGAACTCCCGGCACCACGAAGCCGTTAAAAAGCTGGCTAGCAGTTTAAAGGTGACGGCTCGCGCAGATGATGGTGTTATTGAAGCTTTAGAATCCATTGATAACGACCAGATTTTAGCCGTCCAATGGCATCCGGAAAACATGTATAAGCATCATGAAGACTCGAAAGCCCTTTTTGCGGACTTGATTGCTCGCAGTCAAAAGGTGGCTGAACGAGATCGAAAATAAGCTGATATAACCCAAGAAGCTGTGACAAAACTCGGTAGATTCCAGAATATAACACCCCAAAACGTCATTCCGATGGTTTTTATCGGGATGGCGTTTTGGGGTGTTATATGGCCGGAATCTGAGTTTTGACGCGCGATTAGGCTATGTTAACGTATTGGAATCAAAGTATCATTATGACTAATCGTAGCTAAAAAATGGATTGAAATACTTACCAATATAGACTTATGGCACAACCTCTTTTTTCGTTTAGAGAATACAGCTTATTCAGTCTTCGACGCTGTGATCTGCGCCAACTGAACACCCGGCAAAAACTGCCAATCTTTCTGATAGAATGCCTGTTCCCAGAAGTCCCACTCGAACTCACAGCTTTCTAGAAAACTGCGCTTAATCTCATCAAGCCGATCTCGACTGTATTTTGGCGCTTCACGATCCAAGATATCAAAGAATGGAAAGCGCTGAGAGGAGTCGTCATCATCCGGTGCGTAGAGTTCAATCCAAGGTGTAAACGGATTTTCAGGCGTATTCTTTCCCTGAGCAACTAAAGTTTTGCCAATTTCACCGTAAGTCCAAGGACATGGCGTCATGGCAGCGATAATATCAATCAAGTCACCCTTCTTTAACACTTCCAGCATATGATTCGTATATAGCTTGGTAGTTGGCGTCATCGGTTGCCCTTGGAGTGACTCGTACGAAGTCCCGGCAACCTCACAGAAGTTTTGATGCGCTTTGGATTCACCTCCGAGCAAAAAATCAATCTGTTGGCTGATAATCTGCATATCCTCACGCGAAGTACTCTTCAAGAGTGCCACCGCATCAGCATGTAAAAACTCATTTAGATAATTATAATCCTGCGTCACGTAAAACATGAGCGCTTCCCTAGATAACTGTCCGGCTGCAATGCCTTTAACAAAGGGATGAGCCATGATGTGATTTAAAATGGGAGTTCCTGCTTCAATTAGTTCTGTCGAAAAGTCCATAAAATAATCTCTGCTACTGATAACTTATAAAAAGTTATAGATTATTCTTGCTTCTACCTATCCTGTCTCGCATAAAACTCGCTAATACAGTTGGTATGATAGTCCACAAGCGTTAATTCCCGGCTAGCCACCGGTACATACTTTGAGGCCTGTTTAGTAGGCTAATTCAAAGTTTTCAGTATCCCTGATATTCAGGGCCGCATTAATATCGCGATCTTCGGTATAGTTACAGTTTCGACATTCATACATCCGATCTTTCAATTTCAAATCAACTTTTTTATGACCAAAGTGGTGGCACAATTTGGAAGTCGGTTCAAAACGGTGGGTCAGATGTACGGGAATGCCTAACCACTGGCATTTAGAAACTAATTTGATTCTAAAATTGTAGAATCCTTGGTGACTAATATCCTTGGCTAAATGTCGGTTTTTCATCATACCTCTAACATTCAAGTCTTCTAAGGCTACCCACTGCGGTTTGGTTCTCACTACAGTAGCGATAATCTTATTTTGATAATCTGACTGAATATTGGTTAATCGTTGATATAAGCGTTGCACTTTCAGCTGAGTTTTGGCTAGATTTAAATCAGTAGCAGATTTCCCTTCTTTCTGTCTTCTAGCTTTCAGTGCTTGATACTGACGAGACATTTTTCTTTGCAGGCGTCTAAGGCGTTTTCTGATGCGCTTTATCCGACTACTTTTATTCTGATTGTGATACAAAGTACCATCATTTAAGATGGCAAATTCTTTTAGACCAAGATCAATGCCAATTGGGTCGCCAGTTAATTCTAACTTTGGCAGTTCAGCCTGTTCCACCAAACAGGTCAGGTAATACCGACCTGCCTTAAATTTGATTCGGCCCTGTTTGATAATGAAGTGTTCTGAGTCTGTAGGAATATAACCGCATTCTTTTAGACGTATCCAACCGAGCTTCGGTAACTTGATTCGGTGACGCTGACAGGGAATAATTTGCGTTTTGCTGTTCTTAACAAAGTAGTAACTACCCTGCCCCCGTTTAAATGATCGCCAACGGGGGAAACCACTTTGTTTCTTGAAAAACCGCTTCATAGCCGTATCAGCATCAATAAAAGCCTGTTTAACCGATTTAGCGTACAGATCCTTAATCCACACGTCGTCAGGGTTAACCTCTAGGTACTCATGATTAAACCACTTACTAAAAGCATAAGCATTTAAGTAGTAGTAGCCTTGCTCATAGCGTTGTTTGTTGATGTCTAGAAACAAATTGTAAGCCCAACGACTACCGCTAATGTGAGAATCAATCAGCCATGCTTGTTTGGCGGTGGGTTTAATTTCAACTTGGTAGGTGGTTAGCATAAGATCACCTTTTCATGTTCCTTTACAAAATTTTATATAAAATGAGGTACAGGTAGCACCTCCTTTTATAATTTTCAACATAGAAGCTAGGAACTCCCTACTCTGAAAGTTCTGAATTATTCGATTAATCGGCTTCCCTTCGCTAGTACTAACTAGATCAGGTTTAAAGGGTATTTCTCAGCACGGGGCACCCCTAGCGTTATGTTAAAGTGAGTATAGCATTTTTATACGTAAAGCGAAATCAATTAGTTGGCGTAAAGAGACGGTAACATAAGTGTACTTAAATTCGATCCGTCAATATAGCCTAATCGTGTTCTACAACTCAGATTCCGGCCATGTAACGTAAACAAGCCACTCCGACAAAAAACATCGAAATGGCTTGTTTACGTTACATCCTGGAATCTACCGAGTTGTATCACACACTCTTTTGCATCAACTGTTGCAACGTCGCAAAGACTTGTTTACTCTCCGGTAAGCCCGGCCACATCAAGAAATCGTGCAACATATTTTTCATTTCATGTACATCAACCTGCGTACCATCGGCCTGCTTTAGCTTATCAGCCAACTTGCGATGGTCAGGCAATAACAATTCCGTTGTACCATACCAAAGACTAACGCGGCCCAAGTGATCCATGGGGCCGTTCAGTGGGGTAACTAATGGATCGTCTAATACCAAATTACCCGCATAATTGGCGCCAACCTGACGCATAGCCTGCAATGGTAATTCTGGATCAGTTTGGTGGCGCTTGACAATTTCCGGATCACGCATGGCTAAGTCGGCCCATGGTGACACTAATACGGTGGAACTCGGCAGCGGCCGCTGTTTAGCGCGCAGTTGCTGTAAGAGTACCAGCGCTAATCCTGCACCAGACGAATCCGCCAACCAGTAAAACTGATCATCCGGATACTCTGCCTGCAGTTCCACATAGGCATCTAGCGAAGCTGGCACCGTCACCACAGCCGTATTTTCAGGGGCTAATGGAAAATCCAACATGGTTGCCTTAGCGCCCATATCCGACACAATCGTTTCCATCCACTGACGGTGACTGTCGGTGGCGGGTACCGTGTAAGCACCCCCGTGAAAAATAACCACGTGCTGGTGCGTTTCCGATTCTGGCAGAAGCGTGACTAAACGTCCGCGTTCTAGTGGCACCACTTTCACTTGGTCAGGCTGCTTGAAGTTGCTTGGATCAAGGTGATCCGTTCGCCGGCTAGGATGCAGAAAGCTGGTTGCCACCTGCTGTTTTAACCGACTACGTTTTGTCTTAAATAGAAGCCAATCACCACGTACACTCATCTATTCAACCTCCTGATTACGCACTGTAAATCGTTGGTGTTGATGCTTCGGGGATTCAATTTCATCCAAAATCGCTAATGCCATATTACCATGAGAGAGTTCGGATTTGCCTTTTGAATCAACCAAAATTTGATCTGTTCCTAAGACATACCCGTTAGTTGGACCCGAGCCAAAGTTACGTGATGGTGAAACGGCCACCCAATCAACGTTATCGATCATTTGCAGAAATTCGTATTCGTAGGTTTGATTCAGCGGGGTTCCAATCCACTGATCATGATCTGGCATTGTCAATAACTGGTCCAATAGGCGCTGACCATCAGGCAGCTTTAAGCTGGCCGCGCCAATAATCACAAATAAACGCGTGTTAGTATCACGTAAATCATGCACCAACTTAGTCAGTAGGTCTAAATGTAAATAGGCCAACGGTGCCCCCATAGGAACCGCAAACGCATCAACGACAACGTCAAAAGCGGCTAAATCAGCTTGAGTTAAGTCAAACGCATCTGTAACTAACAGCTGTGCATCATCACCCAGCGCTTCACGTGCCCGTTCTTCATTACGTACTATAGCTGTGGGTTCATGGCCGCGTTTCTTTGCCTCCGCATACACGGCTGAACCCGTTTTGCCATTGCCGCCAATAATCCCGATTTTCATCATGATCACCTTCCCGTGACAATATTGATACGACAATTATAGCGCTTTCATTTACTTTAAAAAAGCAATTTGCCAATCAATACCACCCCTACCCAGCATCTTGAAACATGAAATGGTTCGCTAATTGGGTTACAATAAAGGGACGCATGTATGACATCAACGAGGGGGGACTTTCATGCAACAAGCTAATCAACGTGTACTCACAATGGACCACGGCTATAACTTTCGGGAACTTGGCGGCTATCCCGCCCGCGACGGTCAAACCGTCAAATGGCAGCGCGTGATTCGCACCGGAACACTGGCTCACTTATCGGATCGGGATCAGCAGACTTTAGTTGACTATGGTCTTAAGTATGATGTGGATTTCCGTTCTAATGGAGAAGTAGCCGAAGCACCAGATCATATTCCTAGCAGCATCGTTTATCGTCACCTCCCAGTTTTTCCTGATGATAAAACGGATGCGTCAAAAACGCAGGCTCAACTCGACGCCGAACTGAAAGCACGAAAGAAGAGTGGCTTTGAGCACATGGTCAACGTCTACCAAGAAATGGTGATCGAACCTCAGGCCCATTCCGCTTACCAGACCTTTTTTGCCATGCTGTTGAATAATACTAACGAAAAAGACGTTCTCCTATTCCACTGCACAGCTGGTAAAGACCGAACTGGTATGGGTGCGACGTTTTTCCTTTCAGCATTAGGCGTGTCACCAAAAATCATCAAACAAGATTACCTATTAACCAACGATGTTTTATCACCATTCGTTCAAACACGGTTAACTAAGGCCAAAAACGAGGGCGTTACTGGCACAATGTTGGCTACCATAAAAGCCCAAATGTCAGTTTCAAGCGGTTATTTTGATGCCGCAATGAAAGCTATCGATAACTATTACGGCTCAATGCCACAATTTTTAAATAAAGCACTGCAATTATCTCATGAAGACATTGCTGATTTGAAGAAACTCTACTTAACTCATTAATTCATGGAGGTTAGAACTTGAAAAAAACAGTTACACTTGGACTCCCACTGGCAGCCGTCGCTACAGGCGCACTATACGTCAGTCACTACCTATTTAACATCGCGTTTAAGCGGGTTAACTACGTGCCAGAAACCTCTAAAGAAAAGCAAAAATACGCTCAACAATACTACGACGACGTAGATTGGTTTAAACAGATTCCACAGGAAACCTGGTATTTGAATAAAAATGACCCACATAAACGACTAGTGGCAACCTTCATTCAACACCCTGATCACTTGAAAAAAACAGTCATTATTTCCCACGGCTATAAGGGAAACCGTGAGACCATGTCGAGTTATGCGAAAATGTTTTACAACTTAGGCTTTAACATTTTGATGCCTGACGACCGCGCTCATGGGGACAGCGCTGGCAAATACATTAATTTTGGTTGGCTGGACCGACTTGATTACATGAGCTGGATCAACAAACTGATCGACATCAAGGGGGAAGACGAAAAGATCCTGCTCTTTGGCGTTAGCATGGGTGGCGCTACCATGGAAATGCTGTCGGGGGAAAATCTACCGACACAGGTAAAAGCCATTATTGCAGATTGTGGCTACTCCAGTATCAAAGAAGAGATGACTTATCTGCTAAAGGAACAGTATCATCTACCTGAATACCCCATTGAACCAATGGTCAGCACCATTAATCGTCACCGATTAGGGTTTTATCTGAGCGACGTGTCTTCTATGGAACAGCTGAAAAAGAACCGTCGCCCGATTCTATTTATCCACGGTGGCAAGGATACGTATGTGCCAGTTAGAATGGCCTACGAAAACTACCGTGCTACCAAGGCACCCAAGCAACTTTGGATCGTCAAAAACGCTACTCACGCCGAAAGTTTCTGGTATAATCCGGCAGCTTATCAGGCACGTGTTTCAACGTTTTTAAAAACTTATTTCTAACATAAGAAAAACTTCAAACATATCCCGTTTGAATTTCACACTTTTGTCACATTTTGTTGATATATTTATATCATAGCAAAGGTAATAAGCTATACCTCTTAATTTTAAGAGGGTACACTTCCTTGTTTCATCAGTTTCCTCTCCCCTAGGAACTGATTGCATGTGGGATCTATCCTCCTCCCCCTAGAAACGGATCCCATGCTCCTCTTTAATACCTTCCAATTCCCCCCTTAAATTGGAAAGTTAATCCCTATTAAAAAAACCAAACTCCAACGAGTTTGGTTTTTTAATAGGGATTTTTACTGTTATATAGCCGAATCGGGCTACACCAGGCAGACAGCTGCATGTAAGGGACTTCAGGCACAAATCCAAGCCCAGGATTTATACCTGAAGTCCCTTACACTCCGCTATCTAACCGCCTGGTTCCGCACCTTACTTTAACCCAATCCTCTCAAATATCTCATCCACCCTGCGGATATGATAATGATAATCAAAGGCATCATTAATATCGTCCTCTGATAGATGGGACATGATGGTTTCATTTCCTTCCACTAGCGGACGGAACTGGACGCCCTCATCCCACGCTTTAGCCGTCAACGGTTGAACTAAATCGTAGGCCGTTTCTCTCGTTAAACCAGCGTCAATCAGCTTCAACATTACCCGCTGACTGTAAATCAAGCCATAGGTTAAGGTCATATTATGCTTCATCCGCTCTGGGAAGACCGTTAAGTTTTCCACGATTTTTGCAAACCGATGCAACATGTAATCTAGCGTTGCAGTGGTATCCGGTAAGATGATTCGTTCCGCTGAAGAATGGGAAATATCACGTTCATGCCATAAGGCAACGTCCTCGTACGCTGTTTGAACATGGCCCCGTAAGACCCGTGCCAAACCGGTAATATTTTCTGAACCGATTGGGTTTCGCTTATGCGGCATCGCTGATGAACCCTTTTGACCTTTATTGAAATGTTCTTCCACTTCATGAATTTCAGAACGCTGTAAGGCACGAATCTCAGTAGCGAATTCTTCCAAGCTAGTGCCAATCAAAGCCAAAGTAGCGATGTAGTTAGCATGCAAGTCTCGAGGCAGCACTTGACTAGTAATCTCTTGTGCCCGAATTCCTAACTTTTGGCAAACATACTTTTCAACAAATGGCGGTACGTTAGCAAACGTCCCCACAGCCCCACTGATTTTACCAGCTTCCACTTCAGCGGCAGCTTCATTGAACCGGTCGATATCGCGGTTGATTTCAGAATACCAACGGGCTAATTTCAGCCCAAAAGTGGTTGGTTCCGCCTGAACACCGTGGGTCCGGCCAATCATCACCGTATCCTTATATTTAAGTGCCTGTTTTTTAACAACTTCTTTTAAATGTAATAAATCTTGTCGCAATAGTTCGTTGGCTTGCTTCAGACGGTAGCCCTGCGCTGTATCCACAACGTCAGTGCTCGTCATGCCATAATGGATCCATTTGCGTTCTTCCCCCAGTGATTCAGACACATCACGGGTAAATGCCACAACATCATGATGAGTAACAGCTTCGATTTCAGCAATTCGATCCTCATTAAAAGTAGCCTCCTCGTTGATCTTATCAACGTCTTCTTGAGGGACGACCCCTAATTGAGCCCACGCTTCATCCACCGCAATTTCGACTTCCAGCCAAGATTGATACTGGTTATGGAGCGACCAAATTTCCGCCATTTCTGGGCGTGTATATCTTTCGAGCATTATAGTCCTCATTTCTGATTAATTTCATTAAAATACGAACATTAATTGAAATTCATTGCTGAATTTCCACTAAAATCATAACATAATATCCGTGAGTTTGCATAACTAATTTAGATGGTAGTTAATTACAATTTTATTTTCATCCTATAAGCTAGTAGTAAATACGACATTTAAGAACATTAAACACATTTTTATTATTAATATTCGTATTTTAGCTTGATTTTTCAATCTTAAGTTGGTAATATATAAATTGCTGGGTTGTTCGTGTTTAACTCACTCAGCAATTTATAGATATGAGGTGTTCTAATGTCATCTATCGTAGTAGTAGGGAGTCAATGGGGCGATGAAGGTAAGGGTAAGATTACCGACTTTCTGAGCAAGCAGGCCGATGTTGTGGCGCGTTATCAAGGTGGCGACAACGCCGGACATACCATTGTCTTCAAAGGTGAAACTTATAAGTTACACTTAATTCCATCTGGGATCTTCTACTCAGACAAGTTAAGTGTCATTGGTAACGGTGTTGTGCTTAACCCCAAGTCATTGGTTGAAGAACTCCATTACCTGCACGACCGCAACGTTTCTACGGATAATCTGCGGATTTCTAACCGGGCACACGTTATTCTGCCCTACCACATCCTCATTGATCAATTACAAGAAGAAGCTAAAACAGCTAAAATCGGCACTACTAATAAGGGTATCGGCCCAGCTTACATGGATAAAGCTGAACGAATCGGTATTCGAGTAGCTGATTTACTTGAAAAAGATACGTTTGAAGAAAAACTACGTCAAAATCTTGAAGAAAAGAACGAAATGATCACGAAACTTTACGATCATGAACCGTTGAAGTTCGACGATATTTACGAACCTTTCTATGAATATGGTCAAGAAATCAAACAGTATGTGACCGATACTTCAGTGGTCATCAACGATGCTATCGATGCCGGCAAACACGTCCTCTTTGAAGGCGCTCAAGGTGTCATGTTGGATATCGACCATGGGACTTACCCATTCGTAACTAGTTCCAGCCCAGTTGCCGGTGGTGTCACTATCGGTAACGGCGTTGGTCCTTCGAAGATCGACGAAGTAGTTGGTGCCTGCAAAGCTTACACTTCACGTGTTGGCGACGGTCCATTCCCAACTGAATTAAACGACGAAACTGGCGACTTCATCCGTGAAGCCGGCCATGAATATGGTACTGTTACCAAACGTCCACGCCGAATCGGCTGGTTCGATTCCGTTGTGCTGCGTCACGCTAAGCGGGTGTCTGGTTTAACTCACCTCTCACTAAACTGTTTAGATGTGCTGACTGGTCTGAAGACCTTGAAGATTGCGTCAGCCTATGAACTTGATGGCGAAACGATTTACCACTACCCAGCAAGTTTGAAGGAACTCAGAAACTGTAAACCAGTCTACGAAGAATTCCCAGGCTGGGACGAAGATATTACTGGCGTTAAGAAGTTTGAAGATTTACCCGTTAACGCTCAGAACTATGTTAACCGACTGTCTGAACTGGTCGGCGTTGATATCGCCACCTTCTCAGTTGGCCCTGACCGGACTCAAACCAACGTCTTGATTGACGCTTGGCAAGATACAGACGCACCTGTTAAAGAATAAGGAGTAATGCAATGATGAACCCAGAAGTATTTGACTACGAAGACATTCAACTGATCCCAAATAAATGTATTATTGAGAGCCGATCCGAAGCCGATACTTCCGTCAAATTTGGCCCGCGGACATTCAAGATTCCAGTAGTACCTGCCAACATGGAGACCGTAATCAACGATGACCTTGCTGTTTGGTTGGCTCAAAACGATTATTTCTACATCATGCACCGTTTCCAACCAGAAAAGCGGCACGACTTCGTTAAAATGATGCATAGCAAGGATCTCTTCGCTTCAATCAGTGTCGGCGTCAAGCAGGAAGAACTTGATTTCATTCAAGAGTTAGCAGATGCCAACGATGTCCCAGAATACATCACTATCGACATCGCCCATGGGCATTCCAACTCTGTGATCCGAATGATTCAGCACATCAAGCAATACCTGCCCGGTAGCTTCGTCATTGCTGGTAACGTCGGTACTCCTGAAGCCGTCCGCGAACTGGAAAACGCCGGTGCCGATGCAACTAAAGTGGGCATTGGCCCAGGCAAAGCTTGCATTACCAAGCTAAAAACCGGTTTTGGTACTGGTGGCTGGCAATTAGCCGCTCTACGACTTTGCTCCAAGGCTGCCAGCAAGCCCCTCATCGCTGATGGCGGGATTCGCTACAACGGCGACATTGCTAAATCGATTCGTTTCGGCGCCAGCATGGTTATGATTGGTTCACTCATGGCCGGTCATTTACAATCACCTGGTACGATGATCAAAATCGATGGCAAGAGCTACAAGCAATACTGGGGTTCTGCTTCAGAAACTCAAAAAGGTGCCTACCGTAACGTGGAAGGCAAGCAAATGTTAGTGCCTTATCGCGGTGACATTGCTGACACCCTTTCTGAAATGCAACAAGATTTGCAGAGTTCGATCTCATACGCTGGTGGCAACAAGCTGATGGACATCCGCTTAGTTGACTACGTGGTGGTTAAGAACTCGGTTTTGAATGGTGATTCATACTAAAGCAATCAAAAAAAGTCCAGCGAAAAATTTTCGTTGAACGTTTTTTTATGTGATTATTCCGTTTCAGCCTGTGGTAACTTCTTCAACCCAATCCCAGTGTACCCGCTTAAAATGGAAAATACCGGTGACAAGAGACTGAAGAAACAAAATGGCAGAAACGCCAGCGTGCTAACGCCAAGAGTGCCAGCCGCAAAGGAGCTAGCAACGCCCCACGGCACCAAGTAGTTAATCACCGTACCGCCATCTTCCAGTACCCGGCTCAACGCCAAATTGTCTAAGCCATGATCATTAAACGGTTTCTTAAAGGCTTTCCCAGGCAAAATGGTCGATAAGTATTGTTCCCCGACAAACAAGTTCACGCCGATGCCGGCAAAAATACCAGCAGTGACCAAATCCCCATTTCGGTGTAATGGGGCTACCAATGGCTGCATCGCAATTTGAATTAAATCGAATTTCATCAGTAAACCACCCAAAGAAAGGGTCATAAAGATCAGTGAAACAGTCCCCATCATGGAAGAAATCCCACCCCGAGTGAGCAAAGCGTCCACAGCTTGATTCCCCGTATGAGAAACAAAACCGGTTTCCATCATCTTGACCAAGGCCGCAATCTTCGTTGAAGGATCTTCAATAAAGATCATCCCCACCGCCACGGTGATATTAATCAATAACGTACCAATCGCTGGAATTTTCATAAACGCACAGATAAACATCAGCAGAATCGGCAACGCCGCCCACCAGGTAATGTCATAGTGACTGCTAAGCACGTTTACCGTCGAAGATACCTTTGTCAGTGCATCACTGCTAGCAGCACCATGACCTAGAACAGCGTATAAAATTAATGACACTAAAAATGATGGAATCGTCGACCACATCAGATTTTTAATGTGCTTAAACAAGTCGGCATCCGCGATTGCAGCCGCTAAATTAGTTGAATCTGAAAGTGGCGACGTCTTATCACCGAAAATAGCACCGGAAATAATCGCACCGGCAACCAAGGCTGGATTAAGACTCATAGTGGTCCCCATCCCAAACAGTGCGATTCCAACCGTGGAAATAGTGGTAAAAGCGCTCCCAATAGAAGTCCCAATCAACGCACACACCAGAAAGACTGACGGCACAAACCACTGAACACTAAGCATGTGAAATCCCGCCACCATCAAGGACGGAATGATCCCAGCTGCAATCCAGACACTGATCAGTACCCCAATCAAAATAAAGATAAAAATCGGCACGATCCCAGTTGAAACACCCTCAGTGATCCCCTTATGAATCTCATCCCAACTAAAATGTCGGATTTTCGCCCAAAGAATGACTAGCGCAATGACTACTAACACCGGGATCTGTGGACTAATTCGAAAACCAATGACGCCGACCCCCATGACAACAAGCATCATCAATAACACAGCGATTGCCTCACCAAATTTAACGTTCGACCGCTTTTCCATCGTTACCAATCCCTTCTAAATAAAAATCGTCCCCGCTACGTCATAGACGCAACAGGGACGATTGGACTAACCGTGGTACCACCCAGCTTAGGAGTACACAGACTCCTCACTCACTAGATGATAACGGATCTAGAACTTTCCGTACGATGCTCCTCAGTATTTGGTCACACAGCCCTGATCGGTTCGCAGCAACCACCGACTTCCTGACACCCAGACTGTGCACTACTTGAGTTGAGTAGCAATAAAGTAGGTTAATGCTATCATGTCGAATGGTAACGTGTCAAGCAACAAACCGTCACTATTGTCACTAGCTATTTAAACGGCTTCATGTTTTCCGTCTTTGCCCGCTGTTCCAGCACATCCGTGAGTCGATTAGTCACACTCAGTGGCACTTGAATAAGTGGAATCAATATGTTGGGGTGATCCGGATCAGGCACTTCAGCAGCATTCTTACGATCTGGCACCATGGCTTCTAAGTCCACTTTTTTCAAGTGAAATTGCCGAGCGTAATAAATGACTTCTTGATAGGCCATATTTTTGAAGTAAAAATAATACATAAACCCAGCGGCAGCAACATACCAGAAAACGGTCCATGGCAGTCCAATTTTCGCTGGATCCAGTAACTTAAACACGACTGCGCAGATAACAAAAATCACGTAAATCACAACAGAAATCGTCATCCATTTTGCTCGATGTGTCAAAAAAATCGCTCCTCTGCTTGGTTATCTTCGTCGTTCAAAACCATACCATCATTCTAACGAAGCTAGCTTGGGTAAGCAAATAAAGCTCATTCCGACAAAGTACGCCGAAATGAGCTTTATTCACGTTAAATTCTGAAATCTAGCAAGTTTTGTTACGCACTCTTATTTTCTAGCGCCATATTTCTGCGACTTTTTCAGCCATTCAGAATTCTGAGGATCTGGACCAACTCGCTTGCCCTGATCCAGCTTAGCAATCTCTGACATTTCAGCTTCATCAAGACCAAAGGCAAAGATATTGCGATTGGCCTTGACCCGGTCTTCATGGACTGACTTAGGAATAACAATTTCTTCACGTTGAACGTGCCAACGTAAAATCACTTGGGCTGGTGTAACGTTGTGATCCTTTGCCAACTTCACAAATAGTGGATCGTTAACCGCGTTATTTTTGCCACCGCCAAGTGGGCTCCAAGCCTCATGCTGAATACCTTGAGACTCAAGATAAGCATGCATTTCTGTTTGCTGGAAGTATGGGTGGGTTTCAATTTGATCAACGACTGGCTTGATTTCAGTCTGACTCATCAAATCTTCCAGCTGATTTTGTTCAAAGTTAGACACACCAATGTTCTTGATTTTACCATCGCGGTAAAGGTCTTCCATGGCTTTCCAGCTATCGACGTAACCAGGTGCTGGCCAGTGAATCAAATAAAGGTCCAAATAATCCAGACCTAACTTAGTCAAACTTTCTTGGAACGCCTGCTTGGTTTCGTCATACCCGCGGACGTTGTTCCAGAGCTTTGACGTAATGAAAAGGTCTTTACGGTCTAAACCGCTTTCCCGAATCGCTTCACCAACCCACTGTTCGTTACCGTAGTATGCAGCCGTATCGATGTGCCGATAGCCGGCTTTCAGCGCCCACTTCACGGAATTTTTAATATCGCTTGCATTATCAACTTGGAAAACACCCAAGCCTAACTGCGGAATCGTATGATTGTTTGCTAACGGAATCTGAGGAATATCATTATGCACAATAAAAACCACCTTTCAAAATTATGTACTTTGTCGTCTCTCAATCTTAATGGGCGTAAACAACGATTTTACTGGTTGCGTCTGGTCAATCAGCATCTGCATTCCCAGGGTACCCATCTCATAAAAAGCCTGGGTCACCGTGGTTAATTGCGGTCTCACAATCTCTGCTAAATAAGTCCCATCGATGCTGATAATTGCCAATTGTTCGGGTACTTTAAGGTTAAACTGAACGGCTCGATTGAGAACCCCAATAGATGCTAAATCACTAGCACCGATAATCGCTGTCACCTCTGGCTGCTGACCAAAAGTTTTCATCGCATTGGCGCCATCATCATAGGTGTACATTCCAGTCTGGATCCAGTCATCTTTAACTGGTAACGCTGACTGCCGCATCGCAGCTTGATAGCCAGCGACGCGCTGTTGACCGATATGTTCACTAATATCCACCGCCACCAAGCCAATTTTGCGATGCCCCTTCTCAATCAGATATCGCGTGGCCTGATAGCCAATCTGATAATCATCAGAAGCAATGGAAGGTAGTCGATCACTATTATACGAAGTCGACAAGAAACGGTAAGGGATCTGTGATGTTTGTAATAGCTGTAAATTTTGATCTGTCAATTGAATCGCCACCACTAAGATGCCCTTCACAGACCGTTCAATCAACGTCTTAAGTGCCCGCTCCTGTAACTGCGGATCGTTTTGACCTGCATAGAGCATAATCACGCTAAGTCCGTGCTTGAGCGCCTCATCTTGAATACCATCAATAATTTTATTGGAAAAATTAGTCTTAACGGAAGAAATAATCACCCCAATAACCTGACTTTTCTTGGTCACTAGTTCAACCGCACTGATATTTTTTTCATATCCTAAAGACGTAGCAACCTGACGCACTCGTTGCGCAGTACGTTCTGAATAATAGCCCTCTTTATTGGCCAGCACACGGGAAACCGTAGCGGTAGAAACCCCTGCTTGTTCCGCCACATCCTTGATGGTCGCCGTCATTCAATCGCCCCTTTTCCCTATGTCACATTAACTTTCATTCTACCATAAACCACCTACTAAATTTACCACACTAAGATTTATCAAATTAACACTCTAAGTGCAACACATTAACTGACGCGATTTCAGCAAAGATTAGCCTACTTTTACGCGTCAAATTTTACAAAATGAGTAAAAAATAGTAAACTTTAGGCCTAAATGAGTTAAACTAGCACTAGTAGTATTTTAATGGCTTGCTCGCTCGTTCTTGATATTGGAGGTATTTTACGTGAATAATCAAGAACCGCAATCGCGTATGCAACGTTATAATTTCAACACCGATAATCAGTCAGCCAATAAGCGTAAGCCACCGAAACGGCCGTCGCATTTCCGACAAATTATCATCAGTTTTCTAGTAACACTCGTGCTGATCGTGGGTGTTGGCGTTTGGCTTGCTAACCGCTCGACTACAGTCGAAAATGGTGCTCAAAACACCGAACAATCTGTTAAAGACAATAGTTCCAGTAATACCGGGTCTGATGATGCATCACAAGATGGTGCGTCTACTTCAGACCCAAACAATTCTGCTGATAACCGCTCAGACGGTTCAGTGTATGATGATAAAGGGATCACTGCATCTCAGCGAAGCTCTTTGCAAAGTTCGATTAATCAGGAATCAGATGCAACAATTAAGAACAGCGAACAAAAAAAGTTAGACGATACAAAGGCCAAGTCCAGTACTCAGCAATCGTCTAGCTCTGCCAATACTACTTCTAACTCAGCTGGGTCATCTTCCAAGAAAACCGACAACAGTAGTAACAACTCAGGATCCATCACATTCAGTCAGCCTCATACCTTCTCTTCCGTCTCGGACGCGAAGAGTTGGGCCCAAGCCACGAAATCGCAATGGCTGAAGGATGGATATTCTACCTATACGATTACTTCAGATGCACAGGGTAACTACGTGCTTCGTTTCGTGAAGTAATGAGTCGTGCTTTATTCAGTCGAACTTGATCAAAAGCAGCGTTCATCAAATACCAGATGGTGTTTGATGAACGCTGCTTTTGAATTTTCAGCTATTCAACTGATTGAAACCGCGAAAAATCTAGCTGCATGATCAAAATAGCAATGATGATCAAAATACCGCCCATCAGCAAATGCATGGTGAAAGGTTCGAACCCAAGAATGACAGAGAAAATACTACCAAACATGGATTCAGTCATTAAGATCAAACCAGCGGGTGTCGGATCCGTAAACCGTTGACCAACGATTTGAAGCGTTTGAGCTCCAAATGAAGAAACGATTCCTAGTACAATCACTGGCCATAAACCCGCCTGCCAATTGATGGCACCATAGCTGGCGTGTTCAAAAAGCAGCGACCAGATTAGGCCAAAACCGCCCTGCGTGATTCCCAGCATAAATGACAGCACAAAGGGACTGGTGTTAGCTGACCGCATTCCAAAGTAAACGATTTGAAGTGCGTAGAAAAAGGCCGATATTAAGGTTAATAAATCACCAATATGCAGTGTAAACCCATTAACCAATATATTGGTTAGAAAACCCATCCCGATAATCGCAATAATAATAGCAAGATAACTCTTCGGTTCAGGACGCCGTTTATACATTAACCAAATAATAATGGGGATAATCACCACGTAAACCGCCGTTAAAAACGCGTTATTTGAGGGCGTGGTGTACCGTAATCCCCAAGTTTGAAACTGGTAACCCAAAAAGTTGATAAATCCAGCAACCAGTCCCAGGCGTAGATCAGCCGTGGTCATTTTCAGGATTGCTTTGTGAAAGAAAAGAAAGGCTAAGCCAGCGTAGATAAATCCACGAATGGCGTTGATCAAGCCAGCTTGTATATTGGCGTTAGTCGCCATCTTTGAAAAAATGTAACCGGCGCCCCAGATCATGGCTGCCATGAGCAGCATGAGGTTGGCGCGTCCTTTTGAAATTTGCATGGAAAACTCCTTTATTAAGGTGTGGAAGAAAGCGGTTAGGGAGCGGAGTGTAAGACAGATTCGGCAAAAATCCCGGGTTTGAATTTATGCCGGAGCTGACTTACATGCAGCTCTCTGCTTTCTGGAACCTGATTAGATAAGGTGTGGAAGAAAGCGGTTAGAGAGCGGAGTGTAAGCTGGCTCTGGCAAAAATCCCGAACTTGGATTTATGGCAGAGTTGGCTTACATGCAGCTCTCTGCTTTCTGTAGCCCAGTTAGGTGATGTACCTCACCCCTCCAAAAACGCCAAAGCCAACTTCCGATACAGCTCAGTCGCCTGTAAAAATTGTTCAATCTCAACATATTCATCCGCTTCATGAGACGTATTCGTTCCGGGACCATATACGATAGCTGAAAACCGACTCTTAGCCCGAAGAAATTCCGAGGCATCGCTAGCACCGCCAGCACCCACCGGAATGACGCGGTTACCGATTACTCGGTGGCCAATTTTTTGCGCTAATTTTACCAGCGGTGCGTCTGGTCGTCCCGGAACGGCTTCTTCTGGATAACTGTATGAAAGCTTTAACTGAAAACCTGGCCTGTCGTTTAGACGATGGACAAGTTTTTCCAGTATATCATATATCATCTGGTTGGGATAAGCCGGAATGGTGCGGACGTTGGCCGATAGTCGGGCTTTCCCAGGAATCGTATTGATCTGTTCACCACCGGAAATTAAATCCACGTTGTGCAGTAACCCGCCCAAAACGGGATCCATCTTATCCAACGTTTGCATGATCGTCGTCACCTCGTTGTAGAAGACAATCAAATTATCAATGGCATTAATGCCCTTAGAAGATTGCGCGCTATGCACCGATTTACCGATGGAATCAACGTGATAATCAATCACACCGCGAGCGGTATACGCAATCTTATCCAGTCCAGTAGGTTCAGCAATCACCAAACCAGCCAAATTATCCGCGTAACCAGCCTTAGTCAACTGTGCCGCACCGTATTCACCGGTTTCTTCACCAACGGTTGCCAGTAATCGAATAGACCCCTTTAATGGTGTGCCATCCTCCAACAACTCCAGCATGGCAATCACGATGGCTGCCAAACCGCTCTTCATATCTGAAGCGCCACGACCATACAAATTACCATCCACGATCTCCCCTGCAAACGGATCATGATGCCAGTCACTTAACTCGCCAGGATCAACCACGTCTTCATGGCCGGATAGCCCTAGCTGTTTACCTTCAGAAGTACCAATCGTCACCACCAAATTGTCACGGCCAGGCGAATAAGTCACAAATTCAACCTTGACTGACTGCTGATACGGTTCAAATAACGACGCAATGTATTGTGCAACATCGGCTTCATTACCATTAACCGACTCAATCTGAATCAGCTTTTGTAAAATCGCAATTTTATCAGAATTCTCCACTTCAGCCTCCACCTTAACGTTGTTTAAAGATAGCATACTCCGCTACGAATACTGATTGCAACGTCAATCCAGGTTAAGCGTGATTATTCCAGCTTGAGAACCCCATTAAACAGTAGTTGTCGCGCAGCACATAAATTGCGTTATAATAGAAACAAGTTCGACAAAGGAGCGTGAAACTATGGAAATCCAAGTGCCAGTTACAAACGGCTACTTACCCGATATTTACGGTAAGTACGCACCCGCGGAGTATCGCATCGATGATGGCCCCGTTCGCTCATTTCCAATTGAAATTAAAGACGCACCTGCAGGAACTGCAACCTACGCCGTTACCATGGTCGATCACGATGCCATTCCCGTTGGGGGATTCACGTGGATTCACTGGGTAGCCGCTAACCTGCCAGGTGACTTAACAACGATTCCCGAAAACGCCAGCCAATCTGGTGAAGTACCCATGACTTTTGGCAATAATTCTACTGCTGGGCAACTAGTCAATAATCAGAATCCACAAACTAGCCAGCATTATAGCGGTCCGCTACCACCAGATAAAGACCACCGCTATACAGTGACGGTTTATGCGCTAGATGCTGAGTTACCCTTAAAGGATGGCTTCTGGCTTAACCAGTTGCATGATGCAATGAAGGGTCACGTATTGGCGGAAGCAACTCAAGTCGTTTTAGGTCGGGTATAGGTCACCCCATTCAACCTGGTTCATCTAATTCCAAGCCCAACCTGCTTGATATAGGAGAGTAAGAGACATGTTAAAATACAATTCAATCGTGGTACCCTTAGATACTTCGAAATTTGCTGAGCTAGCCCTCGCAAAAGCCATTGGTGTTGCGACTCGAAATAAATCACATCTCGATTTACTGAGTATCATCGATACCCACCAGTCTAACTACTATGGTGGTCTATCAAATGGTGCCATCGTAAATTCACTAGTAGAGGATGCAACGGAGTACTTAGCTGAATTATCCAGCCAAATTAAAGAAAAGTACGGCTTGACTGATATCAGCACCCACATCCGCTTCGGTAATCCCAAAACGGTGATTGCTTTTGATTTCATCAAAGATCATCAAAACGATTTGATCATGATGGGTGCCACTGGTATGGGGGCGCTGGAACGGGTGATGAACGGTTCCGTTACCGATTTCGTCACTCGTAATGCAACTTGTGATGTCTTGGTCGTCCGCACTAATTTAGCTAATAAACCAGGACAAAAAATTGAAAGTCCTTTCCGCACAAAGATGAACCAGGATCAAGAAGAATAAGCAGGCTTCAAAACACTAGCTGGAAGGGTCGAATTGGCAGTCTTTCAATTCGGCCCTTCTTTCATACATACTAATAACATCTAAAATATAAAACGAGGGTGGGCTCAATATGGAAGCACCAAAGTTCAAAAAAATAAACCTCTTTCAACTGGTCATGCTGGCATTAGGCTCCTTAATTGGTTCCGGCTGGCTGTTCGGTTCTTGGGAAGCTACCAAAATTGCTGGTCCAGCTGCCATTTTTTCGTGGATCATTGGGGGCTTAGTCATTGGCTCAATCGCTTATGATTATGTTGAAATCGGGGCCATGTTCCCAGAATCAGGTGGCATGAGTAAATATGCCCAGTACTCTCATGGTTCAATGCTGGGCTTCATTGCAGCGTGGGCCAACTGGGTCTCACTGATTACCTTGATTCCCATTGAAGCTGTGGCCGCGGTTCAGTACATGAGTACCTGGCCATGGGCGTGGGCACGCTGGACCCACCATTTTCTTAGCAACGGTGTCATTACTACCAGCGGGCTATTTGTGGTTTTCGGCTTCATTATCGTCTTCACGGCCCTAAACTTTTGGTCTGTAACCATTTTGACCCGCTTTACCAGTCTGATTTCAGTCTTTAAAATTGGGATTCCACTACTAACCATCATCATGCTAACCATGTCTGGTTTCCATCCCGGCAACTACGGCAGCAATCTACATGAGTTTATGCCTTATGGTTCCGCACCAATTTTTACCGCTACTTCAGCCGCGGGGATTATTTTCTCATTCGATGCCTTTCAAACGGTCATTAACATGGGTGGCGAAATTGAACATCCCAAGAAAAACATTGGCCGTGGAATCACCATTTCCTTGCTAATCAGCGGTATCTTGTATGTCATCCTGCAAAGCACCTTCATTACAGCGATTCCACCGAAAATGATTGCCGCAACCGGCTGGCATGGTATCGTCTTTAATTCACCATTTGCTGACATGGCCATCTTACTCGGCATTCACTGGCTTTCTGTCCTGCTGTATATGGACGCTTTTGTTTCCCCATTTGGTACCGGCGTCTCCTTTGTGGCAAATACCGCACGAGCGTTATTTGCCATGGAAGGCAATCGCCACGTCCCCCATTTTCTGGGTAAGATCAACTTGAAGTATGGGATTCCCCGGTACGCCATGATGGTCAATACCGTCTTGAGTATGGTCATGGTCACCGTCTTCCGGTCTTGGGCCGTATTAGCAACGGTGTTATCAACCGCAACTTTGATTGCCTACTTAACGGGACCCGTCACTGCTGTTTCACTACGAAAAATGGGACCGGATCTCTATCGTCCAATCCGGCTAAAACGACTACCATGGATTGCCCCCGTTTCATTTGTGTTGGCCTCGTTAGCCACCTACTGGGCAATGTGGCCCACCACGATCCAAGTTATCTTGATCATCTTATTGGGTCTGCCCTTTTACTTCTACTATGAATGGCGGAACCACTTTGTTTCGACCCGACAGGCCTTTAAAGCCAGTGGTTGGATGATTGGCTACCTAATTTTCATTTCCATCATGTCTTACATTGGCAGTCACCAATTTAACGGGCAAAACTGGATTCCATATCCGTTGGACTTCATTATCATTATCATTGCATCACTAGGCTTTTACTGGTGGGGAATTCGTAGCTATGTTGTCACCGAAGATTTTGGCAAAGCCCAAGAGCTCAACCAAGAAGCCAAGGAACGAGGCGAAATGGAAGATGACGAATAACCTGTTTGAACTTTATCTAGAAGATGACGACGATTCATTTATCGTTGGTACTGCTATCGCAGAAACACCGCACCAGCTACTGATTGTTTCCATCGATGATAACGGCCAGGTCGATAGCGTTGAAATCATCGACCGTTCGCACGTTTCTAAAATTGTGACGGACTCATCTTATTTAGATTTTTGTCAGTCAATGATCAAAGAAAACCAAGCAGCCAACATTTTTGACCCGTTCCATCTCGCAAAACAACTCCCCAATAACTGGGAATCAGTCGATCGTTTATTAGCTGAATGCCAGGGTGAACAGCGGTTAATCAGTTTGATTACCGGTCCTGAAGTCTACGCTGGACGAGTTTCGATGATTAGTGAATACCAGATTGGGTTACAGCTCGTGGACTTTGAATCCGTCTCCTTTGGTGCCCCAACGTTAATCGATAAGGCCGATGTCATGGTTATCGATTATGTAAGCCGTCAAAACTATTACGTTACGAAGTATTGGAAGACTAAGGGTCAACAATCGTGATTACGCATAAAAATAGCTGGTCCATCAGACAGAAACTGATGGATCAGCTATTTTGATGCTATCAATGTGAGGTTGATTGTGAATCAAAGTTAATCTAATTCTTTATAGTCGAAGTAGTCAAAGGTTGCGGGTTGGTCATAGCCAGCATAATCAACGGCTGCTAAACCAACAAACGCACCAGTGAAGAAACCACCATAATTCTGCAGAACGTAATCATCTGACAAGATGGCGGCATCAAGGGTAACCGGAATCTCATGCCAGGTTTGGCCGTCAAATGAGTATTCGTAACTATACGACTGCTTACGTGCCTTAACCTTGAACCAAACGTATTCCGTTCCTTCTGGAATCGCAATGGCATCATCTTTAAGGTATGACGTGTAATCACCGTTGTTATTTTCGCCAACTTCGATGACGTGACCCTTCTTTTCGTCCCAAGTAATGAAGACGAATGACCAGTGCTTTTCGTTATAGAAGTTGGTTAAACCTGCCATTTGTTGATACGTGAATGGATCAAACTTAACCTTGGTTTCAGCATCAAAGTTAAAGGCTTGCCAACGACGCGCAATCATTGAAACATCGAAGGTACTTGCCAGAGAGTTTTTACCGATCAGGGTCAAATGACCATCACCAAATGAACCCTTTTCAGCAGTGAACGGTGTCCGTAACGTGTTCCATTCATCGTTGAGTTTTGGTGTGTCAAATTCATCGTGTTGAGAACCGTCCTTAGGGGCTTCGGTTAAAATAGCATCCTTAGGGGCGTCAACTTCCATTTGACCACCGTGACCGCCGACAACCCGTGGCCAGCCTTCATCGTCCCATTCAACTTTTTGAATGGACGTTTCACGGCCTAATGTGCACCAGCCGCGAGGATCATAAGCTGATTCGTTTTCATGGTTCCATGGACGGCCACAAAGTGAAGCATAGTACCATTCGTCACCACTTGGTGTGTTAACAAGGGCGCCATGACCCTGCTTTTGAATACCCAAATCAGGGGTATCAAAGTTGGTCAAGAATGGACCGTCTGGTTCTGACTCGAATGATAATGCATCCAAGGTCTTTGAACGGGCAACGACTTCTTGGTGGGTGTAAACTGTCCCACCTTGGGCTGCGAACAAGTAGTAGTAGCCGTTGATCTTGTATAGATGCGGACCTTCAACTAATTTAACCTTCGTCCCGGTATAAAGCGTTCTAGCCGTTTGTGGCTTCAACTTCATGGTAGCGGTATCAAATTCAGTTAAGGTAATGCCGTTGAATGGGTGGTGGTATTCACGGTGATCCCAGGTTTGTTGAACCAGGTACTTACGACCGTCGTCATCGTGGAACAGTGAGGCATCAAACCCAACACCGTTAACACGAATTGGGTCCGTCCATGGGCCACGAATATCGGTGGCAGTCGTCAGATAATTAGTCATATCCTTGAAGGCACCCTCGGTAATCTTAACGTCGGTGTAGATCAACCAGAATTTGCCATCTGCATAGGTCAAATCTGGTGCCCAGATACCGCCTGAACTTGGATTACCCTTCATATCAAGCAACGTTGTGGTCGACAGTGGTGAAGGTAAGAGGTTCCAGTGAACCAGATCCTTTGATTCGTGTAACCGAACGCCTGGGAACCACTCGAAGGTCGAGTTGGCAATATAGTAAGTATCCCCAACACGGACCATACTTGGGTCAGCATTAAAACCATGTAAAACCGGGTTCTGAATCTTCATGAAAATCTTCCTTTCAAACAAAATAATAGTGTGCTTAGTAGTGTCGAAAATTTAATTTCAAACTTAAATTAAACGCGCTTTGCTTTCCGTTCAGCTTCAAGCTCAACGTTGATTTCAGCGATTCGCTTGTCACTCAATGGGTAACGGCTCATGATCAGCATTGCGACAACGGCTAAGACGATTGGAATCCAGATCATTGACCACTGAATCCCCATCATTGCTGAGGCTGATTGATGAGCTGCAGAACCATCAAACTTGAAGAAGGCGTTAATGTAACCTGGAATAATCCCACCAAGTGCTAGGCCAATCTTGAAGAAGAGACCCATGATGGCGTTAATAATCCCAGCAACCCGCTTCTTGGACTTGTATTCACCATATGAAACCACTTCTGGCACCATTGACCACATGTAACCGGTAGCAGCTGTTAAGCCCCATTGTTGCAAGAAACGACCAATGTAGCCAAGCATCGTTTGATCTTTAAAGCCTGGTAATGACCATGCCCAAAGAACTAATGAACCCACGATGAACAAGCTAAGGAACAAGTAGAAGAAACCTTTTTTACCAATCTTACGACGAACGATTGGCCATAAGAAGACTAAGAAAATACCTGGAATCGAGCCAATCAAGTTGATTGAAGCCATCCATTCTGGGTGACCAACGTTATATTGCATGTAGAATGGCCATACAGTGTTACCAAAGAACATGAATGTGAACCCAATCAGGAAGAATAAGCCCAAGATTTGCAGTGGCTTGTTACGTTTGATTTCACCGAATAAATCACTGTATTTAACGGATGCTGATTCTTCTTTGGTTGGTAAAATTCTTTCTTTAACACCAGAGTAAGTGAATAACAACATCGCGAATCCAATCACCATGTAAATAGCCATGACAAGGAAGTATGCGCCACCGGCTTTGGGTGAAGCATAGTTACCAAGGTGTAACTTGATACCAAAGAAGCCAATGTCTTTTAATTGCTTGTCTGGTGAAGCTAACTGAACAAAAAGTGGTAAGAAGGTATATACCAACAAGTTACCAATATTAGCTTCAGTCATCCGAACAGTCGTTAAGGTTGAAACTTCATCGTTATCACGGGTTAATGATGCGTTCAAAGCACCGTAAGGAATATTAACCATCGAGTAAACCATTGCAGTTGCCATGTAAGCTAAGAAGGCATATAAAATATTGCCTCGTACAGCTGGTATTGGCAAAAACAGCATTGCTGACAGAATGGTCAACGGAATCCCATATTTAATCAAGAACGGACGGTACTTACCAACTTTAGGGTTAAACTTATGTCTATCAACGTACGCGCCAACCCATGGATCCCAGAAAACGTTGATCCAGCGGACAACTAAGAAAATCGTTGCACCAGCAGCTGCAGAAATACCATAAACGGTAGTCAGATAGAATAAGAGCATAGAACCAATGGTCCCAAAGATCAGGTTTTGTGCGAGGTCACCAGCCCCATAACTTATACGTTCACGCCAAGATAACTTGGCAAATTCGTCGTTTTGTTCAACGGCTTCTTGCTTAGGCACAGATGCCATAATTGTTTCCTCCAATCAAAAGTGTCGTGCTTTATTAGTTGGTTAATTAAAACAACCAAATCAACGTTAAGTTCTCTCGGTAACCTACAACGCCGGTTGCATTTCGCTTAATTACCAACTAACTTTTTAAGCGACAAGCTAGCTTGTTATAGGACAAGTGTAATCGCTTCCAACTGGTCAATCTATCTTCGTTTATGCCTATTTTTAGTTAAATTATGATATTCACATGCAAAATCAAGACTATTTTTGGGTCAAAACCATTGCATGTGATAATGATTTAATATTCATTAATGATGATATTCTATTCAAAATAGCCGCCTTCTTTAACATTTTTGACTGACCGTTTGCCAATCATTTGACGTTGGTACTTGCTGGGCGTAATCCCCGACCACTTCTTGAATTGCTTACTAAAGTTAGACATACTGCTGGCCCCCATCTTATAGGCAACTTCCTCAATGGAGTTCTCCGGTGAGCCTAACAATAGTTTTGATTTGCGGTATTTTTGCTCGTCAGCAAAGTGTAACGGCGTAACGCCATACACCTTCTTGAAAACCCGGTGGCCGTGTCCTTGACTAATTCCCAGTGCTTGGCAGATGTCACCAAAAGAAAAATGGCTGACCTCGTCCTGCTCGATTTTATCTTCGATTCTAGTGGCAATCTCACGCGCAGTTTGAGCTTCACGTTCCGAGTATTTAGAATTGGATCCTTTCGCGTGTTCGTTATGCTTCATGAGGCCATATAAGAATTTCAGCAGTTCAATTTGAACCTTAATTTTCAACTTTTCTGAACTAAGATCAGACTCCCGACTATCCTGCACCATTTGCTGGGCAGTTTTCATTGCCAATTGCGCCACTTCTGTATCCGCTTTCAACACTTTGTTTGCTAAGGTACTAATAATTTCCGACTTTAATTCAAGACTCTCAATGTTAAAGTGAAACGTAATGTAGGTCATTTCAGCAGTTTTACTGGCATTCCAGTTAGTGTGCAGCGTGCCGGGTGAAATAATCATCACGTCTCCTGGTCCATACGTATAAGCAGAAACACCCTTAATTTCGGTTGTTTGCTGTCCTTCAACGATACACATGAGCTCAAATACCTGGTGTTTTTGTTCAAAGAAACTCCAGCCACCCGGTACAGTCCGCTGGTGTCCACCAAATATATAGATGCTCGATTCAACTACTGGTAATGACACAAATCTCTCTGTCATTAAACACACCGTCCTCTGATAAACCATCTGTAATCTATAGTAGTTTACTATCCAATTTTATACTATGCAATATTTATTCATTAGTCAAATTGAATATCTGAATTTCAAACAATCAGAATTGGCTTTTACTGACCGAAATTTGTTATTTTATGATATTAATTTTTCTGATTGTTTGATTTTGATATCAGAATTTCTAAAATAGTTACCGCTACAAATAACTTACCCGACATAATCTAAATTACTCATGCCGAAAAAATAGTGCGCCAAAACTCAGATTCCTTCCATTAACGCAAATAATGCCAATTCCAACAAAATACGTCGGAATTGGCATTATTTCACATTAAATTCTGAAATCTCCCAAGTTTTGTCACACACTTGTTTGAACGAGTTCAATATTAACGAATCACCAACACAGAGATTGGTGCGTACTTGGCCATATATGCTGCCTGAGACCCGAAACGTTTCCGAATACCCTTTTTTGACAGTGAACCAATAATCAATAAATCGGGCTTAACTTCGGGAATAATTTGTTTAACAATCGTTTCACCGGGATTGCCTTCACCAATAATAACGTTCACTTTTTTAATGCCAAACCGCATGGCCAAATCTCGATAGCCTAAAACGTGCTTTTCCAACTCATCACGTTTGCCATGCACAAAATCTTTGTTCAGTGCCTGATATACGTTCATATCGTCAGATTCCAGGATCGACGTAATCGTCATCTCAGCATCATCCTCTTTGGCACGGTTCATTGCGTACCGAAAGGCTAATTGGGCATCCGGTGAATCATCAACGCCAACTAAAATATGCTTAAACTTTTTCGGATCTAAATCAGCCATACCAATTACTCCTTCGTCATGGATTAAAATGGTTAAACGAACTTTGACTTCGCTCTTTATTGTACCAAAGCTTACCCCTCTGCACCAATTGAAATTTGATTTTTACCATTTCGCTTGGAGGCATATAACAAACGATCAGCACGATTGAAGATTTCGATGGCTTTCTTATCAGATCCACGTCGGCAATCAACACCCATCGACACCGTCACCCGAATTTGTTCACCAGTCTCGGTCTCAATCAGCAGATGCCGAACAGCCTTTTGGAGTCCCTCAGCGGTTTGCTTGACAGTTTCTATAGTCACGCCTGGATAAAGAATAGTAAACTCCTCGCCACCGGTTCGATAAAGTTTCGCATCACTTGCCTGTTGAGCTAAAATTTCTTTTAGACGCTTTGTAAACTGAACCAGCACTGCATTGCCAACCAAGTGACCATAAGTGTCATTAATCTGTTTAAAGTTATCAATATCCATGGCAATCATACTAAGTTCGTGATAATTGTCAAAATAATCATCGGCATCCCGTTTGAAACTCAACCAACTATGAGCGTTAGTTAAATTATCATAAAGCAGGCTACGCGCCGTATCAACATTAGCAATGTGTTCACGCCGAAGCAAGACCATAAAACAATAAACGAGTGCGGTTACCAACAAATAAACAACGTACATCATGATTGCTTGACGCGTTTTCAAATCGAGTGCCGCCGTTAACCCTGCCCACGAAATTGCCCCAATGATGGCCTTAACGCTGAGAATGACTAGTGGGTGTTTATCAAACGGGAAAAACCATCGGCGTTCAATTAGTAGTAAAAGTATCCCAATTGTTAACGTTAAAATGAGCCAGTAACTAAAAGTCCCTGTAATGAAGAAAAATAGCACCACAGTGAGAATCAGCGGTAAAATAATGTTCAACCGTGTTTTAACGGCGTCCGTATAGCTCATCATCAGTACCAGCGCACCGTTGATCCACAACAGTTGATCTGTGGAATTTGCGTGCATAGACATCACGAATACGAAGGTCGTCACCGCTGCAAAATACAACGTATAAACCAGTTCAGTTCGCCATGGAGAAGGGTTCTTACCTTCAATATCATGATCCAGCATATGCATTAATTGCTGCAAGGACCCAATAAAACCTATCGTTAAAAAACTTAATAGGAATGTTGCTGCTATCATCCCCATTACTGCACCCCCTCGCAGCGAGTCATTTACCTTAATTATAGAATTTTTAAAGACAATGGTAAACTGATTAATCATCGTACCTTGATTAACCCGCTTTGGATGTAAACACAAGTTAACGGCCTTTCAATTTTGAGTTTATTTGCGAAACAAATCCTTGCATTCTCAAGTTTAACCTGTCATAATAGCGCTACTAATTATATGCCAAATGTATATAGAATCGTCTTTACGCTGTATCATAATTATGATATTATCGTCACTATCTACTGTTTTAACCGTTATAGTAAGGAGATTTCATGCGAAAATTTTTATTTATTTCCGGCCTTTTTCTGACACTGCTTGGAGGGTCTCTTGGTACAACAACATCGGCTTCTGCAAAATCTTTACCTAAATTAAGTACTCAGAAAGTCACGTACGCTTCTTCTAAGTTGAACGTCCAGGTCAAAGCACCAAAGTCAGCAAAACTGCTCGCGGTTAAATACAATCACCACACGAGCTATTACAAATTAAAGAAAAATACTTACAAATTAAACTACAAATTTACTGGTTATAAAACCTTTGAACTATATGGGACAACCAGTAAGCATCAACGTGTCACTCAGATCAAGAAACTATCCAGTTCTGCGTATGCCACAAACGATATCGTCAATTTCGGCGAAGTTCGAACTAAGTCGGATGCTACCGTAACGATTCATACGTTAGGTTCGCATCGTACCGTGCGCCTCTTCAGCGGTAAGAAGCAACTTCAGAGTCAGAACACGGGTAGCGGCACACAAGCAGTTTTCAAATTATCATTAAAACAATATAAACCCAAACTCACCTATACAGTTACAGCAACTAATAAGAAATCTTCCCAAGCGTTCTACATTCCTTACTTAGAGGAACCTAGCAATCTTGATGGCATCTCTTAGAGTCAAAAAGCCTAGCTAACCAATCACTTTGATTGATTAACTAGGCTTTTTACTATTCTGATTGGCGAACTTGTTCAACCTGTTTATTAGCTTTAATATTCCGGTTCAGTACAATAATAAGTACCAACGAAATAATCGCATACGCAGCCGAAGCTAAACTAATATTCTTCAGCCCAATCGAATCAACTAAAACCGACGAAGTAGCTGACCCTAACGAAATACCAAAATTAAAGAAAATCGAGTTCAGTGAAGACGCTAATACCAGCGACTGCGGGTATTCTCGTTCTGCTGTGTTGAGAAAATGAATTTGAATAGGTGAATTGATCAACGTCACAATCAGCGAAAGAATCAACAAAACTGCGAATCCTGAAATCTTAGTTGCCAGTGCTAAAGGTAACAATACCAGAAAAATAATATCAGCAACGTAGTACTTAGGCATACCGCTCAGGCCACTCTTTTCGGCGATTCGACCTGACCACCGATTGCTCACAATGCTCATGATACCAATAATAAACAGCAAAATATTCAAGCTTTCATTACTGAACCCTAACGCCGTAGTGAGTAACGGACGAATATACGTGTAGTAACCGTACATTGTTGCTGCGGTGAAAAGGACCAGCAAAATTCCCGTGTAAATACGGGGATCTTTTAATAAGCTTAATTGATCTTTGATCGAACCTTGAACTTGTTTAACGTGTTTAGGCAGTAACCACACTAATAGGAAAAAGGTGATCACAGTAACAACTGAAACCGCAAAAAAGGCGTACCGCCAACTATAGTTTGTACTAATCGTGGTCCCGATTGGCACCCCAATGACTGAGGCAATGCTGAAGCCGGCGAACACCCATGACACGAGGTTTGCCCGCTTTTCTTGTGGCGCAACAGTCGTGGTGAACGTCATGATCAGTGAAATAATCGAGCCCGCAACAGAAGCCGCGATGACACGAGACACCAACATCGACCAGTAATTTGTAGCAAAGCCACTTAGTGTATTCCCAATCAAAAAGATACCCATCAAAACCAATAGCGTCTTATAACGACTGTATTTGCTCGTCAAAATCGTAATAAATGGCGTACTGATAGCATAAACCGTGGCAAAAACAGTCACCAGATATCCGACTGATGCAATCGAAACGTGTAGATGACTGGCAATGTCTGACAGAATTCCCACAACCATGAATTCGTTACAGCCAAGCATAAAAGCCACTAACACAAACACAATTGCTTGTAATCGATATTTACTCAAATTTAATTCCTCCCGAAGTTAATCCTGTTTTAGAATACTACACTTTTGAGGACAACTAAAAGTTTTTTTGAGAAAATGATAACACTTGCGTAATTAGTGGAATGTCTGAGGAGTCAAGTTTGGAAAACTCGTTTTCTCCTACATAGCCAAACGCGCTCAACAACACTGACCCCGGCCGTATAACAATAATAAGGCAGGTTCCCAAGTTCGGGGAACCCCCGCCCTTTTACTGCTACATAGCCAAAACGCGTTCAACAACTCTGATTCCGGCCGTGTAACGCAAAAAGGCGAAGTCCCCAAGTTCGGGGAACCCCGCCTTTTTGCGTTACACTCTGGAATCAACCCGAGTTGTTTCACGCTCTCCACATCACAACCCGCCCACTCTTCAGCGATTCAGGCACATCAATGATCCGTTGGTTACTGCTACCACGAAACCGCAACGTTAAATCCTTTTTAGCCTCGAGAAATCGACCATCTATTAGAATATCGATTAGACTCAGCAGTTCTTTTTTATCATCAGACTCTTTCATGAGTTCATCCCACTTATATCCAGTCCAACTCCAAATATCCTTATCATGCCCAAATTCTTGACGAACCCGGTGACAAAGTCGGTTGCAGACCTGAGTATTCAAAAATGGTTCGCCACCCAATAACGTCAATCCCTGAACGTAGGACTGGCTTAAGTCTTCAATAATCTGATCTTCTAGTTCTTGCGTATAGGGTGTTCCAAAATGAAAGTTCTGGGCGACTTTATTATAGCAACCCGGACAGCTAAACATACAGCCACTCACATACAAGCTACAGCGCACACCTTCACCATCCACAAAGTTAAAAGGTTTGTAGCTAGCGACACGCTGCTCACTCAAATCATCAGCCAGCCATTCTTTTGGCTGCGGATTCTTCGGCAATCTCACTCTATTCGTTTCCATCCAGTCACCTTACTGTCTTGCAATATCGTTTTGATCATTACCTAAAGTCATATGCTTGACCCGGCTAGCAATTTCAACGTGCCGACCATGAACCATCGGCCGCTGGTTAGGGTTACCCAAGTAGCCACAAGTCCGCTTAACCACGTCACAAGTAGCAGGATCAGTGTTGCCGCACTCTGGGCATTCGAAGCCACGAGCCGTTGGTTTGAATTCCCCTTTAAACCCGCACTTGAAGCATTGATCGATCGGCGTGTTGGTGCCCAAATAGCCAATACGATCATAAGCGTAATCCCACACCGCTTCCAACGCTTTAGGATTCTGCTTCAAATTTGGATACTCGCAATAGTGGATGAAGCCACCGGCACTGTATGGCGGGTAATCCTTCTCAAAGTCGATCTTCTCAAATGGGGTTGGCGATTTACGAACATCATAGTGGAAACTATTCGTATAGTACTCTTTATCGGTAACATCCTTAACCCGACCGAACTTCTTAATGTCAGCTTGACAGAAAGTATTGGTCAGACTTTCAGCGGGTGTCGCATAAACGCTAAAGTGATAACCGTACTGATCTTCCCAATCTTTGCAACTATTATAAAGCTTCTTAACCACGTCAACCGTGAACTGCTTAGCTTCAGAATTATGCTCCCAAGTTGGACCATAGAATACTGTGCCAACTTCGTAAAGGCCAATATAGCCTAGTGAAACCGTAGCACGGCGATTCTTGAATAGTTCATCCACAGAGTCTTCTGGCTTAAGACGCTTACCGAAAGCACCATATTCATAAAGAATCGGTGCGTTTTGCGGCGTGGCCTGCTTAGCACGGTTAACCTTAAACACCAAAGCATCTTTACAGATATCAAGTCGCTCTTTTAGGATTGACCAGAACTTGTCCTTGTTGCCTTTTGATTCGAGCGCGATACGAGGTAAGTTCAAGGTAACAACTCCTAAGTTCATCCGCCCAGCATTAACTTCCTCGCCGTTTTCGTCCTTCCAGCCTTGCAGGAAACTACGGCAACCCATAGGTGCTTTAAATGATCCGGTAAGTTCAACGATTTTATCGTACATTAAAACATCCGGATACATCCGCTTAGTGGCACATTTTACAGCCAATTCTTTGACATCATAGTTGGGATCTTCGGGCTTTAAATTCAGTCCGCGTTTGATAGTAAAAACCAGCTTAGGGAAGATGGCAGTCCGCTTTTCCTTGCCTAAACCAGCAATCCGAACGTTCAAGATAGCCTTTTGGATCTCCCGTTCAATCCAGCTGGTCCCCAGACCAAAACCAAGCGTGGTAAATGGTGTCTGTCCTTGAGAAGAGTAAAGGGTGTTGATCTCGTATTCCAACGCCTGCATCGCGTCATCAATATCTTTGATGGTCTTTTGCTTAGCAAAGGCTTTTTGCCGGTCTTCACCATCGATCCACTGTTTTGCGTCTACAAGGTGTTTGTCATAGTTCTTCAGCGCAAATGGTGCCAACAATTCGTCAACCCGGTCAGCTGAACAGCCACCGTATTGACTAGAAGCGACGTTAGCGATGATCTGTGACATTTGAGCAGTCGCCGTCTGAATGGAGTGAGGCGGTTCAACTTCAGCGTTACCAATCTTAAAACCGTGATTCAGCATTTCTTTGAAGTCGATCAAACAGCAGTTGGTCATTGGACTATATGGTTGATAATCCAAATCATGCCAGTGAATATCACCCTTTAAATGAGCGTTGGCAACATCCGGTGGCAGCATTTTCAGTCCCATCGTTCTCGCAACTGTACCGGCAGTTAAATCACGTTGCGTGTTGAAAACATTACTATCTTTATTGGCGTTTTCGTTCACTACTGTTTCATCTTTATGTAGCAGCTTTTGAATCGTAAAGTTAATGTCAGTAGCTTGGTTTCGCTTGAGGTCTTTTTGAGCACGGTAATTAATGTAGGCCTGTGCCCAGTCAAGTTGATGACGTTCCATTAATTCGTGTTCAACAATACTTTGGATTTCGTAAATCTTAACGTTTTCCTTGAATCGACTGCTGATTTCGGTCAAAACAGCCTCTACCACGTCATCAATGGCGTGCTGATCTTCATCCGTTAACTCTGACTCAACAGAAATAGCTGCCCGTTTGATTGCACGTTCAATCTTCTTGGTATCGAACTTAACGGCCCGGCCATCACGCTTGAGAACCGTTAACGTTTCTATAGTTAATTCTTTTGGTTCTTGCATCCCACTCACCTCAATATCTTGTTCCGTTTTTCTGTCATAAATACATGATATAGGGTTGTTCAAGGGACTGCAACCATATATTGTATGTAATCGGAAAGAATTTTAAAATATTACCACAATATATAGTAATCATTATTAAAGTATTCTAGAAATGTATCGGAGAACTATTTAACCTTTTTACATGTCTAAAATTCATTTTTCAGTAATATATTTAACATTCATCAGCATCATATTTGATTTTGGAAGCGTCACCTATACATGACTTTACCGTCTTTATACCAGACGCTTAAAAGTTTCTTTATTATTTCAAATATTACAAAAGCTCAATTTATTGTTGCACAGTGACTTGTTTTCTTAAAATCAGTGATACGCCAAGGTAATACCCACCATGTAAACTCAGTCGTGTTGATTGATATGAATCGACACATTGATGGACCTCACAGGTTTAAATTATAGGAGTGTATATACTTGAAAAAATTTGTTACTTCAATCTTAGCAACTTCCGCAGCAGCCGTCGCTTTATTCTTCGCAGGCGCAGCTAGTGCCAGCGCATCGACTACTTACACCGTTAAGTCAGGCGACTCAGTATGGGGCATCTCACAAACTTTCCATACAACGATCAACTCAATCGAACAAGCTAACAACATCAGCAACCACCTGATCATTACTGGTGAAAAGTTGGTCATTCCTGATGGCTCAACAACTAGTCAAGCAACGGCTACTCAAACTACTAGTCAAGCAACCCCAGCTTACAACGCTAACAGCCAAAGCCAGAATCAAACTAGCAACTACACTGGTTCAGCTAACACAGGTGCTACCCAAACTAACAACACCGCTAGTTCATCAAGCTACACTGGTAGCAACATGAAGAGCTACGTCTTGAACCAAATGGCTTCACGGACTGGTGTTTCAGCTTCCACTTGGAACGCAATCATCACTCGTGAATCTGGTTGGAACGCCAACATCCGTAACAGTTCAAGCGGTGCTTACGGTCTGTTCCAAAACATGCACATCAACGGTGGCGACGTTAACGCCCAAGTGAATGCTGCAGTTTCACTTTACAAAGCACAAGGCATGGGCGCCTGGGCTTTATAAGATAAATCCCACCCAATAATTAAAAAACATGACGACAATTGCCGTCATGTTTTTTTGTATCTTCAGCTATTTTTGCGGCACTATTCTTGATAAACACCAGCCAACGATTAAGCCGACCAATGCAGGCACCGTCCAGCCAAGACCCATACTGAATCCCGGTAATAAGTGGCCCACTGAAAGAACATTGGCAATCCACCCCTGATGGAGGTTAGCAGGCAGTGCATTTAGACCATCAAGCAACGCTGGGATCAGGGTAAAGACCGTTACCGTACTGAACAACCAGCGTGATTCGCCGACAATTGGTGTCAGTAGACTCATTAAGATCAGAGTAATAGCTAGCGGATAAATGAAATAAAGCAACGGTGTGGAAAATAGCAGTAACTGATCCAGACCAATATTTGCGAAAATCAATGGTGTGGCACTAGCGAAAATAATCAGTGCTGCGTATGGCATTCGGGGAAACAGTTCTTTAAAAGTATCACCAAACGCAGTGATCAGCCCAATTGCCGTTTTGAGACAAGCTAAGATGACCAACAGCGCTAACAAGACATTTCCAAACTCACCGAAATAATAATGGGCAACGTTGGCCAAAACTGGTCCACCATTGGCTGCACGGCTAAAATGACCCAGAGCATTCCTACCCAATAATCCTAATAGACCGTAGATTACCGCCATCAGCACCACAGCGATGCTTCCAGCACGAATGGTATCCCCAGCAATTTGTGTTGGTTCAGTGATGCCCAAATCACGGATTGCGTTAACTACAATAATTCCAAAAGCTAACGCGGCCAAAGCATCCATGGTGGAATACCCCGCGGTAAAACCAGCTGCCAGCGGTACTTTTACATAGTCGCCAACTGGTATTTGACCGCTACCCATGGGCTTAATGACCACCATAATTAAAATAGCTGCTAGTAAAATCAAGAAGGCTGGCGTTAAAAATTTGCCAACATAGACCATGATCTTACTGGGTTTACGGGCAAACCACCAAGCGGCCAAGAAAAATAGCACCGAATATATCAGCAACCCAACACTTTGATGCCCATGAGCAACAAATGGACTAAGCCCCACTTCAAACGAAATGGATGCTAATCGTGGCAAAGCAAACAGCGGCCCGATACATAGATACAGCAACACCGTAAAGGCATAGGCATAAAACCGGTTAACCTTCTGCGACAATTGAAAAACACCATCCGATTTCGTAATACCAATTGCCGCTACCCCTAACAATGGCAAGCCAACACCGGATATCAAAAAGCCAACCAAAGCTGGCCAGTAGTGTGTCCCGGCTTGTTGGCCAACGAAAACGGGAAAAATTAGATTACCGGCACCAAAAAACAGGCCGAATAACATCATCCCGATGAAAAGCAGATTGCGGGTGCTTAATTTTTGTGTGGACATTTTATTTCTCCTATATATGTAACATTCTTCCTTTATTTTACTGTTGGTTGAGAGAGTTTTGAGGAGAAAATGATGAAAATTTGGGGATGAATTGCATGCGTTTTCTGTTTTTTAAACTAAACGTGTTCAGGCAGGCATGGTGCTTTTCTGCTCTATAGATTAAACGTGTTCAGGTAGGCAGAGACTTGCACGTGGTTCCTGTTCCATAGTCTAAACGTGTTCAGGTAGGCAGAGACTTGCACGTAAGCCAAGAAACACGGTGACCAGGCCCAAACCACCTGGTCACCGTGTTTCTTAGCTTACGCTCCAGTCTCTAAGCGCCTACCTTCACACTCTTTCTCTTTTCATCAACACATCCCTCTGTCGCGCACCGCCCAGCATAAATAGATGGTCGCCGAATTGCTTAAAACCCATGGCCCCATAGAACTTTTGAGCCGCGTGATTATATTCCCACACGCCCAACCAGACAAATTTTTTATCCAGTTGATACGCCCGCTTAATGGCGTAATCCATTAACTGACGGCCATACCCCTGTCTTTTATAGTCTGCCCGGACATAAATTCTTTCAACTTCCAACGCGTCTCCGCCCTGATCCTCGGATTGTGCATCGTTTATATTCAACTTTAAATAACCCACAATTTGCTCATCCTGCTTCAAAAAATAAAAGAAGGAATTTTCATTTTGCAATTGTTGCTGCAGCCGCTTAAGACTTAGTTCGTTGTTGAGGTACCAGTCCATATCGTCGTCAGTATTATACGCGCCAAACGTATCCAAGAACGTTTCCCGACTGATTGCCTGCAGCTCCTCCGCATCAGCTTCCGTTAACTGAATAATTGAATCTGCCATGTTTAACCTCACCATACCTTCACCCATATTTTGAACAAAATAATTAGGTCTATTTTACGATAGGCAACTCGCCATTTTCAAGCCGTTACCCCTAATCAGTAGTACAATCATCTATGAAGTCTATTCTGAAAGGGATTGATCATTAATGAAAATTCAAGAAGGCTACATGCCATTTCGTGGCTATAAAACTTACTACCGCATCGTGGGTGAAGGCACCCCGGGATTAGCACCACTACTGCTCATTCACGGTGGCCCTGGATCATCACACAACTACTTTGAACTGATGGACGACTACGCTGAAACTGGCCGTCAATTAATTATGTATGATCAGGTTGGCTGCGGTAAGTCTTCTCTGCCTGAAGACGAGAGCGTCTACGTCAAAGAAACTTGGGCTGAAGAACTGATTGCGCTACGGAAATATCTGCATCTGGATCAAATCCACATGCTGGGCCAGTCTTGGGGCGGTATGCTGGAAATGCTTTACCTCACTCAATATGACCAAACTGGTGTCAAGAGCGTCATGATCGACGGCTCCCCTGCTTCAATCAAACTCTGGACGCAAGAACAGCACCGGTTAATTTCATATCTCAGCTACGAAGACCGTCAAGCCATCGCTGAAGCTGAACGTACAGGTAACTTCACTGGTCCTAAGTATCTAGCAGCCAATGACCGTTACATGGAGCGCTACTGCTGGGATGACCCAGACGAAAATTCACCAGAACCTCTGCGTCGCGAAACTAACGGCAAACGTGCTAGTTTAATCGCAGAAGGTCCCAACGAATTTACCGAAAACGGTACTATCAGCGACTATGATGTTACCGACGATCTGCATAAGATTCACGTGCCCGTGCTAGTCACCAACGGAACGGATGATCTCTGCACCCCACTGATTGCTAAATCCGTCTATGATCACATTCCTGGTGCGAAATGGCACTTGTTTGCTAACAGCCGTCACTTGGCACTATTAGATCAACATGATGAGTTCATCCAAGTGCTGGATAACTGGCTTAAAGAAAACGATTAATCTCCGATACACAACTGTTAAAACGATGAAACATTAAAATTGTAAACGTTTCATTGTTAGTGATAAACTAACCCCAAAAGGAGTGACAGATTTGGATACGATGAAAGCATTATTGGAACGTAAGTCTGTACGAAGCTACACCGGTGAACCAGTTACTGAGAAGCAGCGGGAGCAATTATTGAGGGCTGCATACGCCTCACCAGTATCAATGGGGCAGTATGATAGCCTAGTATTAACTGTGGTTCAGAACCCTAAGCTGTTATCACTAATTGACGACACGGCCGCCAAACGTTTTGGCCGCGAAAAAATGCTGTACGGCGCACCAATGCTGATTATTGCTTCAGTTCAGCTAAAGGGTGACGCTAGTGATAACGCAGCGTATTCTAACGCCGCTACTGTCATTGAAAACCTGAACCTTGCAGCAGTTGAGCTCGACTTAGGCGCTTGCCATATTTGGGGTGCACTTGCTGCATTCGCAGATAACGATGAAGTGAAGGACGCCCTGAAAATCGACAAAGGCTTCACACCGGTTGCTGGTTTGGTCGTTGGCCCAACTGAAGATGCATATGGGGATCGCGATATTCCTCAAGATCGCATTAAGACGGAAATTTTAGACTAAAACAGTGTGCATCAAAAGAGAAGCTGTGACAAAAATCGGGAGATTCCAGAATTTAACGCCAATAAAGCCTATTCCGATGCACTTGGCCCTGTCAAGTTGACAAATGAAATAATATAAAGTTTTGTGTGTTTCTAAACGGCTTCACTCCAGTATTCATCTGGAGTGAGGCCGTTTCTTTGTGCTGAACGATTGTGATGATTGAAGTATTCGATTCCTTTCTCAACCAACTTTACCAGGTCCTTGTACGTCTTCGGCATTGGATGCCGTTCCATCCAACGCAATTTAAATTCATTCCACCAACGCTCCATAGGTGCGTTATCGTATGGCGTTCCCGGTCGAGACATACTTCTGATGATATTGTGACGACTGAGAAAGTTGTTGAAGAAACTGGAAGTGAACGCTGACCCACGGTCGGTGTGAACCATTGGGTGCACATCCCCGGCGACTTCAAACGCTCGTTGGAAAACCTTGGCTTCTGCTACTGATGTTTCTGTGGCACTCAGATTATAAGCCAACAAACGACGTCCATAGAGATCAAGCACACCACTGAACCGTATCCTGCATTCACCATTTACACCATAGGTTAATTCGGTTGAGTCCGACAACCAGACCTGGTTAGGCGCCTCTACATCAAAGTTTTGATTGAGGACATTGTCCAGAATATGTTGCTCACTTTCTTTACGGCGCTTTCGCTTCTTGACGCGAATCTGACAGTGAATATCCAGTTCTCGCTGCACGCGACGAACCATCTTGATTGTGACCGGAAACTTGATTTCATCGTCGTGCTGCAGGGCAATGAGTAAGTTATCGGCTCCAATCCCTTGGTGATGAAAGTCATACCAATATTGCACACGTTTTTAAGCAACACATTGTGTTGCTCCCAAGTTGTTTCGGTACGGTTCAGTCCCTTGTAGTACGCCTGTCGGCTTACACCAATCAATTTTAAGAGTGTGGAAACTGCCCCATGTTTACCTTTACTGACCTCTTTAATTGCAACGTAGGCCAGACGACGTTGTTTGTTCACCCCTTGCGCTGAAGTTCCTGCAGTTTTTTTACGAATGCCTCGATGAGCTCTTTATCTGCAAGCTCGGCCTTAAGACGTTTGACTTCTAAACGAAGACGATCAGTCTCTGTAAACTCTGATTCATTTTTATGGTGTCCACGATTGTCTACCAAAGCCTCGTACCCGCCATTTCTAACCTTGAGTACCCAGGCGCGGACCTGTTGATAAGAGACCTGGAAATGCTCCGCAGCCTCAGCGTAAGAGTGTTTGTCTTTGATTACATACTCGACTATTTCAATTCGTTCTTCAAATGTTGTCTTTCGACCCATAGTGGGGACCTGCTTTCTAAACGGCGATGCCGTTAAAGGTTTGTCCTCATTATACTTGATAATCCAGTCGCTTAGCTGTGCAGAATTACGAAGTCCAAAGCGAATACTCAATTCATCAAGTGTGCCTTCACCAGCTTGATAGGCATATACGGCTGCTTGCTTAAGCGCTGTCGAGTATTTCTTATTCTTGGTTGTTTCATTGAGGCCTTCAAGGCCATCTCGATCATATCGTTCTTGCCATCTTCCCAAGGTACGGGCACTAATGCGATGCTGCTGCGAAAATCTTTGTGCAGAGAGATCGGAGTGCTTGAACTGTTCAAGTAAAGCTAGTTTCTCCTGGGCTGTATATTTAGATCTAGGCATATAAAAATCCCTCCATAATTATCAAATGAATTATTGTTTTTCATTTGACAACCATAAAGGGATTATCGC